>CAZJNL010000097.1:0-10013 GCA_964546515.1 uncultured Oscillatoria sp. | reverse complement strand
GTGGAAATCGCCGTTTGCGAGGCTCAGGCAGAGCTGGGTTACATCCCAGCTGGGGCGGTTGAGGAAATTAAGGCCAAGGCTAACTTTGACCCCAAGCGCGTTCTGGAAATTGAAGCCGAAGTCCGCCACGACGTCATTGCCTTCTTGACAAATGTCAACGAGTATGTTGGGGATGCCGGTCGTTACATTCACTTGGGGCTGACGAGTTCGGACGTGCTGGATACGGCTCTGGCGCTGCAGCTGGTGGCCAGTCTGGACGTGCTGCTGTGCCGGCTGGAAGATTTAATCCAAGCGATTCGCTACCAAGCTCAGCAACACAGGCATACAGTGGCGATCGGTCGCTCTCACGGGATTCACGCTGAACCCATCACCTTTGGCTTTAAGCTTGCCGGCTGGCTGGCGGAAGTGCTGCGCCACCGCGACCGGCTCGTCCGCCTGCGCAGCCAAATTGCTGTCGGTAAAATCTCCGGTGCGGTGGGAACTTATGCCAACATTGACCCCCGCGTAGAAGCGATCGCCTGTCAGAATCTTGGACTCGAACCCGACACAGCATCGACGCAGGTGATCTCGCGCGACCGGCATGCGGAATATGTGCAGCATCTGGCGCTCCTCGCCGCCTCCATTGAGCGGTTTGCGGTGGAAATTCGCAATTTGCAGCGCACGGATGTTTTGGAAGTGGAGGAATTTTTTGCCAAAGGGCAAAAAGGCTCTTCTGCCATGCCTCACAAGCGCAATCCCATTCGTTCTGAGCGCTTGACCGGCATGGCGAGAGTATTGCGGGGTCATGCGGTTGCGGCGCTGGAAAATGTCGCCCTCTGGCACGAGCGAGACATCTCTCACAGTTCCGTGGAGCGGATGATTTTGCCTGACGCTTGCACTTTAACTCATTTTATGCTAGCAGAAATCACCGACTTGGTGAAACACCTGCTAGTCTATCCCGAGAACATGCAGCGGAATATGAATGTTTACGGCGGCGTGGTGTTCAGCCAGCGGGTGATGCTCACCCTGGTGGAAAAGGGAATGAGTCGGGAAGAAGCGTACAAAATTGTGCAGTCGTGCGCCCATCAAGCGTGGAACAAACCCGACGGGAATTTTCACGATTTGATTGCCAAAGATGTCGGCGTGACGGCGCTGCTGAGTCCGCAAGAAATCGAGGCTTGTTTCGACCCGCAGCACCAGCTGCGGCACCTTGACCAAATTTACCAGCGCTTAAGCATTTAGCGAGTAGGGTGCGTTAGCGCGAGAGTACGGCACCCTCGCTCGATCGGGGTTTCTATTTCACCTCCACCTTGAAAGAATAATCGTATCCTTTGAAGTTAGAATCGAGGTCTAAAACGTAGTCGCCGGTAGCCGGCAGCTTGCCACTCCAGCTCTTTTTGCCAGTGTAGTCACCCCCGCCGGTCAAGTCTTGTTTGCGATTCCCGTCTCCGGGGGTAAAGATGAACGGCAAAGCGCCTTTATTAACTGTCACTGTCATGGTTTGACCTTGGTTCGCCTTCAGCAAATACTCGTGGGTGCCGGTGCCGATAAAGCGATCCGAAATGGTGACTGAACTGCTGTTGGCGGGAAAGCTAATTCGCTGTCGTTTTTGGTTGCAGTTGCTTTCTGTCACCGTCTTGGAAATCCAAGCCAACTGGGTCGGGTCGCTAATCTCAAACCAGCCGTTTTTCTCTGTGTTCACCGGCACCAATTTGCCATTTTCGATTTGGCCCACGATATTGTTTGGCTTTACTTCCGGGGTGGAGCGGACATTCGTGGGGGGGTTGGTGTCAGCAATTTTAACCATTGTAATCTTGCAAAGCTCTGGCTGTGAGGCTTGCGCTACAGTTATCGGTGCGGAAGCGGGAGCCGCAGCCACTGGGGCAATCGCAGACTGTGCCGCCGATGACTCAGCTGTCGGTGGCTGTGGCGTGCAGGCAACACTGAGCAAACTTAACAGACACGCCATGCCGGCGGTTTTCAGCTTGGGAGAGTTAAACGAAATCTCGCGGTTTTGAGAATCTTTCATAAGGAATTGATGCAATTGTTCGTGATTGGCGGCGGCTGAGCAGGAACGGGTTGCTGCCGGTGCAGGCTCGCGTTTCTTGCCGATTTGCAGTTTTCCACATCTCCCGTCCGATTATAATTGATGCTACTACCCTGCTGACAAGACAATTTCCGGGAAGAATTTCTTCGTCGCGATCAGAAAAACTTATGAAGGCAAACCGCTGGACAGAATTTTTGACTGTCACCCGGCTTGTGTCCCTAGCGATTGTGTGGCACAATCTGGCACCCCACCAACAGGAAGCTGCGGCCACACGAATGCAACCTCCAGAGACTAGATCGATATTACCTCAGCAGATTGCTGAAAAGCAAGTGCCAGATGAGGACAGGCTGGTGGATATCGGCACCGTGAATCCCAATATCCGGCTGGATATCCGTTACGCCACAACCAATAACTTTTTGAAAAGGCAACTGTATGCGGAAGCGCGGTGTGCCCTGAGGGCTGGCGTGGCGCAAAAGCTGTCGCGGGTTCAAGAAGATTTGCAACAAAGGGGGCTGGGGTTGAAAGTCTTTGATTGTTACCGCCCACTGTCGGTTACAAAGCAAATGTGGGAAGTTCTGCCCGACCCCCGCTATGTGGCCAATCCGGCAAACGGTTCGCGGCACAATCGCGGTGCTGCTGTTGACCTGACGCTGGTGGACAGCAATGGCGCAGAACTTGAGATGCCAACGGAATTCGATGATTTTACGGAAAAAGCCGACAGGGATTACCGGGGTAACGATGTCAGCCCCGAAGCGCGTAAAAATAGCCAGCTGCTTGAGGATGTGATGAAAAAACACGGGTTTGTCCCGCTGGTGACGGAATGGTGGCACTACGATGCAGCGGACTGGCAAAAGTTTGCAATTCTTGACATTCCTTTCGGCGCAATTCCCAAGCCTTAGAGGTGATTTATAAAGAAAAAGTGAAGCCCCTAGAAACCGGGTTTCTTCAAGAAACCCGGTTTCTGGCCCAGATTCAGGCTTAACAATTACTTTATAAATCTGCTCTTACTTCACCCGCACCAAAAATTCATACTCGAATCCTTTGTAATTTGAGTCGAGTGTTAGGGTGTAGTCACCAGTAGCTGGAAGTTTGCCTGTCCAGCTGGTTTTGCCACTGTAGTGTCCTCCCCCGCTCAGGTCGTTTCGGCGATAGGGGTCATTAGGGGGAAAGATGAATGGTAAGGCACCTTTTTGAACTGTTACTGTCATGGTTTGACCTTTGTTAGCGCGGAGGATATAGCTGTGGCTGCCACCGCCAATAATCCGACCTCTGACGATGGCAGAATCGCCTTGTGGGGCAAAAGTAATTCGCTTGCTGACTTGGGAGCAGCTGCTTTCTGTGCGGTTTTTGGCAACCCACCCAGGCACGGGATCGGTAATGCGAAGCCAGCCATTTTTTTCTTCAGCTACAGAAACAAAGGTGCCGTTGTTGAGTTGGCCGACAATGTTGCCGTTAGCTACTTGCGGGCTGGAGCGGACATTCAGGGGCGGGTTGGGATCGGCTACTATGGCTTGAGTAATCTTGCACCCTTCTGTTGGTGGGGTGATAACGATTGGGTCAGCTTTGGCAATCTTTGCTGGCGCGTTCGCAGGAGTTGTGCTGCCGGTATCAGGTGCCGGTGACTTGGACTGAATTGTTGCGCTAGCTACCCCGACCGCAGTGGAAAGCCCAGCCAGGAAGGATTCTATAATTGGGGAAAGTTTCATCTGCTTTATACCTCGTATATACTTTTGAACTGGGCAAGCATTTTGTTTAAACAGCAACCGCTTGCAGTTGAAGACTTACAGAAGATCGACTAAGTTTACCGGAAATTTTCAACAAAATTTAACCTTTCAGTTTGCTGTAGAGTCAGCATTATCCGCCCTCTTTCAGGCTTATTAGGCAACTTTCAATACGCTCGCCCCCGATAGCTCGCCAGCATGCCGTTCTGGTGGCGCTCGCTTCGGCGCAGAAGCAGAGAACGCCTTAAACGCGGCAATTGGCCACTGCCATTTGGGAACCTATGCTCTGCCGACTCTGTCTACCTTGCAGTGCGGCTAAAAGTCCCTCTGGGATTTTTTTCCCGCCACAATCTAAAGTCATTGTTAAATAATCAGCTACCTAGAGAATTTGGCTCTGGGGAGTGCGGATAACTTTATTGTCTAAATTTTACGTTATTTAACAGATGTGCGCTGGCACCTCTGTCCGCTTTCATAGAGTGTGTTCCCGCTCATATCTAGTCCGGTAGCGTCAATTTTGTATATATAAAGGTGTGGGAGGGGCGGGTTTATATAAGATACGCAACCTGCGCTCCTGTACCGAGTAGTTTCGGTATATTTACGGGCATCGGGATGTTCCCATTCACGGAAAGTCGGTACAAGATTAGGATACCGCTTGAGTCTGAAACCCTCTCATACTGGCAGTGCGTGCGTTTGTCCTAAAGATATTATTTCTCACTAATTAGCGCAGTTTACGGTTTTTAACTCCGCGATTTTACGGATCGATATTTTCCGGTTCAATTTTTAGGTAATTAACCGGACAGAACTTAACGAAACTTTATGGTAACAATGCCATCCCAGCGCCGTCTTGCTTATCGTGCCGCTAAAAACAAAGATTCAATCAAATGGTGTGAGGAACTTAGCGGCTTGTAGCGATAGCGCTACTTTAGGGCAACCAAAGAAATAAAATTCAGTCAACTGCCCCGGGTGTATCTAAAATTTCAGCCATTCAATTTTGTGAGGCAACCTTTTGGCTAACCCTGTTGCTGTCGCCGCCGGTCAGCAAAACTGATACAAGCCCTGTTATAGGCTCGGGCTGAGTGACAGATAAGGATGCTGGAAGTAACCTCTCTTATAAGTGACGGTCAGTTCATATTTTTTGAATGCCGTTCGCTTCTCCTGAAATTACATAATGGGTTCCCTTTTTTATGGAATTAGTTAGGGACGATAACAATTTTTCAGCTAGCGTAAACCTAGAAGCAAAACTGACTGAGGAGCCAAGGAGTTCTAACTCCTCGAATAAGGATCTATCTATCGAGGGGACAGTGTCCGCACCTGTAGATTTACTGGATAAGAATTACTATCGCGCAAGCAACGAAGACTTAGCCGGTCTTACCGACGAAGAATTAGTCGCTCACTTCCAGCAATTTGGTCAAGACGAAGGGCGTCTCTTCAACCCTGCGATCGACCTCAACGAGTATCGGACGCTCAACGCTGATCTCACCGGCATGAGTTACCGGGAGGCGTACCAGCACCTCAGCACCTTTGGGATTAGCGAATTCCGTCAAATTTCTCTGACTGTCAACCTCTCTTACTATCAAAAGGTCAACCCAGACCTCGCGGGTATGAACGGTGCGTCGCTATTCGCGCACCTGAAAGACTTCGGAATTAAAGATCAGCGGCAATTATCCCCGTTTGTCAATCTCAAACAGTATCAAGAACTGAACCCTGACCTCGCCAATATGAACGGCGAGCAGTTACTAGATCACCTCCACAAGTTTGGGATAAAAGAGTGCCGTAAACTCTCGCTTTCTTGCGACCTAAAATACTATCAAGAAGTCAACCCAGACCTGGCTGGTATGACCGGCGAACAGTTGCTGGCACACCTGAACACCTTTGCGCTCAAGGAATTCCGGCAATTTTCCCCGTTTGTCAACCTCCAACACTATCAAAAAGCCAACGCTGACCTAGCCGACATGAACGGCGAGCAGCTATTGGAACACTTCCCCAACTTTGGCATTAAAGAAGGTCGTCCATTCTCGGAGTTCATTGACATTAATTTCTATAAAGCCAGCTACGCCCAAGCAATCAGCAGCTTCTATCAAGTTGACATTGGACAAATCAGCTTCGCTCAGGTATTTGAATTTATGACCGGCGCTGGTTTGCAGCAAGGAATCAGCCCTTCGCCGGTGCTTGACGTGAGTTTTTACACCGGCTCTCAACCCACCGCCGAACAATCTCCTGTCGAACAAACTCCTGTCGAACAAACGCCGGTCGAACAATCTCCTGTCGAACAAACGCCGGTCGAACAAACGCCGGTCGAACAACCCACCGCCGAACAACCTACAGACACCCTAGCAGGCGGAGAACAACCCACCGACTCTCAACCCACCGATCAGCCCCCATCCAACCCCGAGCTATTTGGCAACATTGAATACATTCGCCAGATTTACGATCAACAACTGGCTGAAGCTTTCCCCGGCGCTGAAGTTGCAAGTCTCACCGACGAACAAATCCAAGAGTTCATCAAAACAGAAGGTTTAGAAAAAGGAATCAACCCCTCCGCCTTCGTGGATGTCAAGTTCGTTTTATCGAACTATGGCGACAAAGTAGCGTCAGCCACCGGCAAAGCCGTCGAACAGCTCACCTACCAGGATATCATCAATTTTATCAGCGGCGAAGGCTTAGAGCAAGGAATCAGCCCCTCCCCGTTCATCGACTTCGGCTTTTACAAACAAAGCAACGCCGAAGAACTCAAGATTCACTTCCAAGTAGAGGACGTAGCCAGTATCAGCAATGAGGAACTCTTCGAGTACATCAGCGGCGAAGTACTGGAGCAAGGTAACAGCCCGTCTGCGCTGCTTAACCTCAGCTACTTAAAACTGAACTTCAAGGGAGATATGGAGGCAAAATTCGGCAAAGCTGTCGGGGAAATAAGCAATGAGGAGTTATTCCAGTATGCGAGTGGCGCAGGGGTGGAAGAAGGAATCAACCCGTCACCTTTCGTGCGATTAGAGGTCTATAAAGCGATATATGCCAAACAGCTAACCGCCCACTTCGGCGTTGAATCTGTCAGTGAACTCAGCAACGGTCAGATTATCGGTTTCTTGAGCAGCACGGGCTTGCAGCAAGGGTTAAGCCCGTCGCCGGCTGTTAATTTCGATTACATCAAAGCCGTCTACGGCGAAGAGCTGACCGCCGAACTGGGCGAAAACCCGACCTTCGAGCAAATCCTCGATTTTATCAGCACCAAAGGTTTGTCAGAAGGGTTAAACCCCTCCCCATTCGTTAACCTCGAATACGCTGAGAAACTCCACAAAAAGGAAATTGGCCAATCCTACGACGTTGCGGGCGTAGAAAACCTCAGCGACGAACAGGTAATCGAATCCGTATCCGACGAGGAAGCACCCTATATCGATGTCAAGTTCTGTCGCGATCAATACGCAACCCAACTGCAACAGTTCTACGGACTCTCCACCGTTGAAGAAGTCGCAGACATCAGCGACGACCAGATAAAGTCCTACATGTTCGGCGAGGGGGCGAACCAAGGATTGAGCCTGTCCGCATTCGACATCGAAGGCTATATCTCTGTCGAAGCCAACGCCGCCGCACTGAAAGCATTCTATAAAGTCCAGGATGTTGCAGAAATCAGCCAGCAGCAAATCCGCGACTTTATGACAGGCGAAGGGTTGGAACAAAAACTCGATATTACCGCTTACGTCAGTGTAGAATATTATAAAGCCACCTACCAAGCCGCACTCACCGCCCAATTCGGCGAAGCGGTTACTAACGAGCAAGTCATCGAGTTTGTGTTCGGCGATGCGGCTCCTTATATCGACACCGAGTGGTATCGCGAGCAATACTCCACTCAACTGACAAATCTGGCGACTTCTCTGGGTAAAGAAGTCAATAAGCTCAGCGACGAGGAAATTAAAGAGTACGCGCTTTCCGATGGCTGGACAGCAGGGATAGCGAAAGTGTCCGCTTTCGATATCGAAGGCTACAGCACTCAATATTCCACCCAGCTTATCGCAGCTTACGGTGTCTCCTCGATTGAAGAACTCAGTCAAACGCAAATCCGCGACTTCATGGTTAATCGAGGGTGGAAAGAAGGCATCAAGCTATCGGCGTTTGTCGCTGGTGAGGATGTTGAACTCTATCGGGAAGCCAACAAAGAAAAACTGGCTAGCGCCTATAAGATTGACGTTAGCGAAGTTGCCAACCTCAGCGCGGATGTCGTTCTCGACTTCCAATTTGGCGGTGTGTCGAAGCAAATTGACTACGATTACTGCCGGTCTGAGAAAGCCGAGGAATTGCTCGCTTACTTTCAATCCCAAGGCGTAACTGTTAACTCGGTTGCGTCAATCACCAATTTGCAAATTCTGGGGTACCAGCCAGGTTGTCAAAGAAGGCTTCAGCGCGTCAGGGTTCAGTTTGTCCGGGGTGGATATAGAAGGCTATATCGGCAAATACGCCCAACAACTGGCGGAATACTTCCAGGTAGACGCCGGTGATGTCGCAAAAATCGACATCAAAGATATCCGCGAATTCATCTTCGGCGAAGGGGCGAAACAAGGACTCAGCCTGGAAGGGTTTGTCGATGTCGCATATTCTCGCGTCACCTACGCCTCTGCAATAGCCAGATCCCTTGGAATAACAGTTGAGCAAGTTACGGATGCTACTGCTGTCACCGACGCGCAAATTCTCGACTGGTTTGCCAACAACGCCTCGGATATCGACATTAACTACTGTCGCTATCAAGTGGAACAGCTGGCTCCCGAAAATCTGACCGCGTTGTTGAGCTGCTTGTCTATCCAGGTGAGCGACGCTGCACTTCTCAACGACAAACAGATTATCGACATTGCCTGTGGAGTTTAAGGAGTTATTGCAGGTCGAAGAAGTCAAACTGTCCGCGCTCGATATTGATGGCTATCGCGCCAAATACGCTGCTGAGCTATCCAGCTTCTTTAATAAGACCGGCGGCGGTGACACCTCTGGCGGTACTAATTCAGATTCCATCTCTGGCGGTACTAATTCAGATTCCATCTCTGGCGGTACTGGCGGCGGGAACTTCGATGCCAGCAGCCTCAGCGACAAAGAAGTCATCAAGTTCATGTTCCATGAAGGGTGGAAACAAGGAATCAACCCCTTGGAATTCGTCAAAGTCGATTACCTGCGCCAAGAATTCTCAGTCGAACTAGCTAAACACTACGAGATTGAGATTAGCTCAGTTGCAAATCTCAAAGACGAGCTAGTAGTCGCCTTCATGTATGGTGGCGATGTCTCCGAGGAGATTGACTCTGAGTTCTATCGCACGACTCACGAGGCTGAACTCACCCAGTATTTTGGCGTCTCCATCGAACAAATCAGCGACGTGCAGATTTTGGGATACGCTTCCAGCGTTGGCTTAGAGCAAGGGTTCGAGCTGTCGCCTGTCAATATCGATGGATATGTCGATAAATACTCCAAGGAGATTGCCAAGCACTTCGGCGTAGAAGTCGAAAAAGTCGCAGATATCGACAAAAAAGATCTCAAAGAATTCATGTTTAAGTCAGGGCTGAAACTTGGTTTGGATGCCACTGATTTCGTCAACATCGATTACTATCGCTCCCACGGTTCAGAAGAAATACTTGACAACTATCGTGTGGAAAAGGTCTACAATATCAGCTCCGAGCAAACTGCTGACTTCATGTTGGGTGCTGGTGTGAAACAAGGGTTGAATGCGTCACCGGCGGTTGATTTAGAGTGGTATCGCACTACCTACGCGCAAGCGCTGTCAACCGACAGTCAAGCGATTGACACTGACGCTAATGGTGAGATTGACAACTCTGAACTGTTCGACTATGTAACTGGCGCGGGGTTGGAAAAAGGTCAAAACCCGTCTGAGTTGATTGACTTGGCAAGCTATCGCGTTGAAGGCTCTCAATCCGCCCAAGATTTGCTCAACTACTACAGTGCCACTTCTATCGAAGAGGTTAGCTACTCCGAAACATTGGCGTACATGTTGGGTGCTGGGTTGGAAGCCGGTCACAACCCGTCGGCGCAGATTGACTTGGAAGTCTATCGCGGCTCTAACGCAAATGCGCTCATTCAACAGTACGGCGTCGCTTCTATCCAAGAGGTTAGCTACACGCAAACCTTTAACTATATGTTCGGCGCTGGGATGCAAGTTGACAGCACCATGATGGCATAAATCTTCTGCTGAAAGTAGCGTTCCGCTTTGCGGAACTGAAAAGTAGGGTGCGTTCCGCAAAGCGGAACGCACCCTACTGGGAAAGAGGAGCGCCAGG
>CAZJNL010000096.1:0-10034 GCA_964546515.1 uncultured Oscillatoria sp. | reverse complement strand
TGGGAACCGCCTTTATACCAGGCAAAGTTTTTATCCGTGCGAAAATACTGCGTGCTGCCCTGCACCCCGATGCCATAAGTTTGACTAAACAAATGAATCATCTGCCTGACTGTGCTGCCAAAGCTGAGAGTGCTGCTAATCGTGGCACCGGCTGCAGTCAGGCTTCCACTGGCTTTGATATTCCCCGCAACGTCTAACCTTTCGGTGGGATTCGCAGTGCCGATGCCGGCGTTGCCGTTTGTCGTGAGATTGCCACTGATGGTGGCACTCCCTGCCGTAATGCTGCCACTCCCAAGAGAGAGACTGTTACTGGTTAGGCTGCCGCTAACTTTCACAGATCCCGTGACGTTCAAATCGCCGGTGAGAACCGCTAAATTGCTAGCGCTGTCGCCCCCAGAACGCAGGGTCGGGCCATTTCCGCCGCCGGCTGGCAGGTAAACTCCCGAATACTGGCGCACTGTGCTGTCAACTTTAACTAGGCCATCTTTATCAACGCTCAGCTTTGCCAGCTTCACAGATTCCTGCGGATCGGGATCTCCTTCTGCAACGACTGCAATCAGCGGCTTTTCATGCCAGCGCCGGTTGCCTTCGTTACCCTCTGTCGCCCGATCGGCCTCGATTTCTTGGTAAGAGACAAATAAGTTGACGATCTTGTTTCTGTAGGTAGCGAGGGCAATAACTTCCTGTGCGCCCAGCACAATCAGCCGCCCTTTTGCGTCAACCGCCGCGCCTGGAGCTAATATCCCTTGATCCACTCCCTTTGCTGTCACCTCCAGACCCTGGCAAATCCCCGAAACCTGGAGAATTTGGCTGAGCCGGCGCTGCCGGTCAATATGATATTGCTGTTCGTCGATAAAGTCTTGGTCTTTTAAAAACTGTCCGTCGAAATAGCGGAGTCTCTTTTCCACATATTCTGGCTGCTCGTAAGTGGCTGGCACGATCGCTCTCCTGTGATAAGTTTACTTAGCGCTTGCTTGTTGTTCCGAGGATAGTAGTCTGACCGACAATCAGGCCATTCCTTAAATCATTATTCCTGATTTGCATAGTCGGGACTAGCACCTGCAAAGAATAAAAAGTGTGGGCTGGCTTTTGCTGGTCTAAAATTGCTTTAGCAATCTGCCGCTTGCGCTGTAACTTTTGCAAGTCCGGCTCCGGCAAAATTATTTCCACTTGAAAATAGTGAGCTGGCTCGTCGAGAGGTTCGTAGATATTGACCGCCTCTCCCGTATAAATTTCCAACAATTTCTGCACGCCGGTCTTAGTTCCCCGCATCCGGTACAGCGGCACAATATTAGCGAGAAACTGGCGCTTGAAATCTTCTGGCCACTCTTCCAGCAAGCTGAGGGCAACCCAGCTGGCAAGCCAGGGCAAAAAATCTGCTGGGGCCGCACCGGCATCATTTGCTGACAGCCCAGGATTAAAGTAAGTGTGGGAGCGCTCTACATACTCTTCTAAACCGGGTTGTTCTGTAATTCTATCATCGCTCTCGCTGGCTGTCAACCCGCTCAAAATACATTCCATCGCCAGCAGGAAACGGCCCAAAAACTTGTCAGATTGCTGGAGGGCCGGCAGATATTCTAAATAACTGCTCACCCGGTCAGATTCGGTCTTACTTGCCACCATTCTCCCAAGCCTCCTTAATGGCCAATTCACCGACTTCGATTTCTACCAGCTGATGCTCTTGAAGGATGACCCGCTCGCTTATATTTTGCTGAAGTACCTCCGACCCCAGGTAGGTATTCACTCCCACCCGCACGCCAAGATTTTTGCCCGGGCTGAGATCGTTTCTGATTTGCACGGTTCTAGGGATGGCATACAGCTTGACGGATTCAACGTAGTCCACACCAGGGACGCCATCCAGCAATTCGTAAATTTCAGAAATATAAACGCTGCGGCCAAAAGGCCAGCCCGCGCCCGACTCACCGCCTTTCAGGGGGTGAAAGAAATTGCCGAGAATTTCTGAGACCCGCTGGCGAACCTCTTCTGAACCGGCACCCTGTTCCAGAAATAACTGCGCCCCGATCTGGACGCGCTGGTACTCCGGCCCAATGACATGATGGCATGTGGTGAGCAGCCGCCGCTCGTCCAGAAACGCCCACAGCCCTGCTAGCAACTCCCGTGAGGGCGGGCGGCTAAATTCTGCGTCTGGCCCGTCTGGAATCACCACTAAACTGATGTGTCCGGGAGCGCGAACCGCTCGCTTATTCAAATTTTTGATTGCTAGGTTGCGTTCCGGAACGCATCGGGCCCGCTTAATTTTACCTAAATATTTTGATTGTTCTGTTTCATTCCAGTCTTCTGTTGCCAAGCGCTCAAAATCCTCACAAGTCACTGCCCGGTAGCGCTTTCGCAAATCGACCACAGTTTGGCGAATCGCCGCCTGCAAGTCACCCTCCAGCGCCCATTCTGGCCCATTCAGCAGTTTCAGAAACGTTTCAATATTTTTCTCGGGCACCTGATTTACCCGATAGATTGCCATTTCTGTCAGCCAAGCCAGCAACTCAATTAAGATAATGCCGGTATCCGTTGGGTTGTGGTCAGTCCATTCCGGACACTCAATAGGAATGAGGGCGCGGGCTGACTCCACCAAGTCAGCATAAGTGCGGTCATCGAGATTCGGTAATGGTAGCGGCATTTCAAACTCCTTTGCTAGGAGAAATTATGCTAATTTTGGGCGGCCCAGAGTAAATCAAAAATCTGTCCTGCCGGTCAGCTGCTAGCTTGTCTAGCGATGGGCTTTCAATAGAGAGGGAATAAACGTAATCGGCACCAGCAACTTTTTCTAAAACGGCATACAAATCTGACCGGTGCGGGCGGCGGCCAAAAGCCCACCCCCGCCCAGCCACTCCCCCCGTAAGCGGATGCAGGAATTGCAGCACCGCCTTGGCTGCAGCTTCCTTAACCCGATCGGCTGTTTCCAAGGATACAGGAACAATTGCAGCCGTTACCTCCACCTCCACCCAGTCCGGTTCCGTGACTCGCAAGTCAACACAAGGAGCGCAGCGAGAGCGGATATAACTCCCAACAGTTTCCAGCAAACTCAGGCTGGGCGTCGGCTGGCGGTTGGGAACGCGGGGCACCACTATGATTTCAATTTTACCGGCATCTGTCACACTTTGATAGGGATTATTTTCCGCAGCAGATTTTTTAACTGGCGCTTGAAACTCTGCGATAGAAGATCCAGTGGGATAGGTAATTTTTGCTTGCAGGCTATCCAGCAGGGTATCTCCCAAGTTCGTAAAGATGACAGTCCACTGCTTGCCGGCATTGAAATCCATATCAGTCACCCTATAGCTCACAGCAGCGTCACTCTCATTCAACTGCTTGGAAGCGTAGGGAATTGACTGTCCCGGCCCGCTAATTTTTACCTCCAGTATGAAGCTGTCAGGGAACTTAGTCAATTCGACAGAAATCTCTCCCGCCCCATCCAGATTAATCTGGTAAATTGGCAGCCACTGCAAGCCATCAATGGGATTGAAGTGAGGGGCAATGGCGCGGGCGCGGGCCACCTCTGTTGAGGCTTCCAGCGCTAAATCTTCAAAGTCTTCTGCGGTTACGGCCCGGCCCCGGTGGCGCAGCACCTTTGGCCCTCGCTCGGCCACCCGCTCCAGAGATTCCCTGTCTTCCCCACCGGCAGCTGCTTCCAGGTTGGTGACGCTATCCACATAAGGCACCGTAGTCTTGAGTTCGGTCACCGTGAGGGCGGGCCGGTTGCCCCGCACCCCGCCGCCGGTGCGGTAGGGAGCGAGGCGAATATTATTGCGGCCTTGGGGCGGGATCATCCCCAGCAGGCCATCGCCAAAGCGCACCTCCCCGGCGAGCCGGTCGAGGACGTAGTGCCGGTCGCGGGGCGCGGAGCCATAGAAATCCGGCACCTCATGCCACGCCACCCAAGCTCCTTCCACCTGTCCCACCTCATCCTGGACGACCGCAACCGCACCGGCTCCCTCCAGTTTTTCAATCGCCGCCTGTTCCCCTGGGGAGGGAACTGCCGGTTCGAGGACTTTCAGCCGCTGGCCCTGCAGCACCGGCACTTGGGCTGTGCGGTAAGTTTGGCTGGGGTTGCCATCACTTGACCCCAATATCTCCTCAGCAATCGTCACCGCTTGAGAAGCCCAGATGGTATTCGTCTGCAGCCGCCGCAACCGGGGAGGCACCAGGAATTGACCGCTCTCCCACCTGGCCCTCAGCCAGTAGAGGGACTGGCCAAACTCAGGCCGGCGAGTCAAGTCCTGCGGCCCAATAAACCGGACTAGCCCGCTTTCGGTAAAGGCAGCGGTTTCATCCTCAACCCCCAGCTGGGCCCAACCGGCAGAGCTGGCATATTCCCAAACCACCCGCGCCGGTGCTGTTACCGGATTCGCTGCTGCGATTTCCCCGGGGAGTGGCGGCTCTACCCTAGCATAGAGGGCCACCGGCCTGTTAGCAAAAGGCTTGTCGAATCCCAGGTATAAAGCTGGATTGGCATCGGCTGTGCGGGTGAAAGGCTGGAAGCTCTTCCCATCCTCCCTCAGCTCAGCAGTGCAGTCCGCATAAGCAAAATTGTTGTAAGTCTGGCAAGCTGACAGGAGAATTTCCTGCGATTCATAAGTGTATTGCAGCCCCACAGATTCCACCGATGGCGGGGCGAAGGAAGCCGGTACCGGCTCGAAGAAGGGCAAACCGCTCGGCGCAACAGTCTCCCTGAAAGTGGCTTCAGTTCCATAGTTGCCTTTGACAAGTCTCCCCCGCACCCAGTAACTCGTTACCCCGTTGACTGTACCGGCTTGCATCTGGGAAGGCAGACTAAATCTTATTTGCCCTTCTTTGGTGAGCGCTTGGGTTTGGTCGCTAAAATTTTCCGTCCCGCTGATTTTAGCGCTGGTCACGCTAGACTGTCCCAGTCTTTCCCAGCTAGACCCGTTATACGCTTCCCAAACAATTTCCGCCCCGCCGGTTTTGTTAATTTCCAGATCGCTGAGCTTAATTTCTACGGTGACGTTAGCCGCCGGTTTGGCAAAAACTTCTTGGCTGGCGATATAGAAAGTATCGTTAAAGCGCGGCTGTTCGCCCAAGGGGTAGAAATCTTTGCTCAGATCGAGATCGGCGGCGTTGAAAAAACAAAAGTCAGGAGCGATTAAATTATTGCGCTGAATTGCAACCCGAGCGGTAATCCGCTCCACAGACGGTAAGGACTGGCTGGGAGAAATCGGGGCGTTCAAACCCACCCGCAGCCACGCCGCTTCTTTGCCGCTGATGGTTTGCCGTGCCGGTACCGGCAGGTTGAGAATCACCGCTTGCAACCGGTCGCTTCCAGGGGTGAGTGATGGCTCAAATCCCTTCCACGCCGCCCCATCCCAATAAGACCAAGTGATGGGAAAAGCTGCGAGATTGGCCGCTTCAGAGGAATAAATTGTCAGGGTGACGGTTTTGGATTCGGGCAATGTCAGCAGCTCGTCGCAAGCTAGGTAAAGGTATCGGTCTAGCTGCTGGCTGGCACTAAATGCGGTAAAATCTGCATCCAGATTGCCGGTCGCTTCTGCGGTGAAGTCGCTGTATTTGTCCGCATCTGGTTGGCGGACAAACACGGCTTGCAGTTGCGCTGCTGTGAGAACCAAATCCCGTTCTGTCTCGAAAACTACCTCTTCTTCTTCCCCTTCTGCCGGTGGGGCTGCGACTTGAGTGCCGGCGGGCACAAAGGCATCCACCCCACTCCCAGCGACTAAATTGAAAGTGAGCGGAACTCTTGCCGGTTGCGGCGGCAGAATTTGGGTGCCGATCAAGTCTAGAAAAGTCAAAAAGTTTTTTTGCGGAACTTGATTGAGGCGCTCGCTCACCAATGCCGCCATCCGCCCAAAAATCCGAATCAGCGCCCGACCGGCATCCGGCTTGCCATCAGACCCCGGACGCCATTCTGTAAGTTTTTGCGCCAATTCTTCAGTCTGAGCGACGATTTCCTTATAAGTGCGCTTGTCAATTTTTGGAGGCTGGAGCGACATGGCGATTACTCTAGATAAAACGGATAAACCAAATTGAACCGGTTGTTAGTCGTGCGGATCTGGTAATTAATCTGGATCAGCAGCCGGTTGGGCTGTGCCGCATCGGGGTAGGCGTCTACATCCAGCAGGTCAATACGCGGTTCCCACTGAATTAATGCTTGGCGCACTGAGCTCACCACCTGTCCAATAGTGCCCGCGCTGTTGGTAGCAAATACCAGGTTTTGGATGCCGCAGCCAAAATCGGGGCGCATCAGGCGTTCGCCATAAGCTGTGCTCAGGATTGTCCAAATCGACTGGCGGACGCAATCTTCATAGCGTGCCATTTCGATTTGACCTGTTTTGTCTAGCTTGACTGGGGATGTCCATCCCACCCCTAAAAAATCGCTGTTCATATTTTATATAAACCGCACGACCGCTAGGGTCGCAGAGGGAAGGTTGGGAGAAAAATTTTGAGGGGCGTGAGTTTGCATTGCTGTAGATAGGTCTATTTTACAGGAAACGGCCCATTTTTGTACTCCCCTCCACCCCCAACCGAATTCTTTCTTTTCCCCCCTCTCCCTTCATGGGAGAGGGGTGCCTTGGGGGGTGAGGGTGAAAATCTTTGCAAAAATGGGATGCTCTCATTTTACATCACTTCTAAGGAGGTGTCGTTGATTTTGACGCCGGCAGAGCATTTAAGGGCCAGTCCGCTACTGGCTTGAATTTTGCAATTGCTATCGGACTTAATTTCGCTATTTTGCTTGGCTTTAACTTGGAAATTTCCTCCAGCTTTTATCTCGCAATTTTGCTCCGCTTTTAAGTTTATATTTTTGGCTTCTATAGCGATATCACCATCACTGCTTTTGACGGTGATTTTGCCTTTCGCCTCAATCGTGATGTCTTTTTCTACTTTAATGCTGAGAGTGTTATTTTTGGAATCGATAAGAATCTGATTTTTTTCCGTGCTGTCGCGAATGATTATCTGCTCTTTGTCTGGCGTGTCGTCCAAAATAATCTGGTGCCCGCTGCGAGACTTAATCATGCGGCGGTTGTTTTTGCCGTCGCTATTCGTCTCCGGAGGCTTGTCCACGCCATTCCACAGTGCCCCCAGAATATAGGGAGATTCCATATCCCCGTGGGCAAAAGCTACCAATACCTCGTCATTGACTTCCGGCAAAAAGTAAATTCCCCTTTCTTTGCCAGCCATTGGACTGAGCACTCTCGCCCAGTAGCTCTCATCTGTCTCAGACAGCCAGGGAAATTTTACCTTAACTCGCCCCAACCCTTCCTCATCTTTATTATTGGTGACAATCCCCACCGTCACGCCATAAAAACGCCCCTCTCGTTCAGATGTGGCCAAAATATCCGACATCATATTCATTCCCATCATGTGGCATTTCTCCTTACCGAAAATTCGGTGCGATACCCTTGATCTTGCGAATAAGTATGGTTGGTTGATGTAACGTAGTACAGTCCGCTAAAGCGCTTCCCCACTCCAGAAATTTCAATCACCTTGCCGGCCCGCAAATCTGGCTGGCCCGCGCAAATCCCTTCCCCAGTGATATAAGCCAGCGCCATATCATTAAATTGCCCCTTTGCTATCTGGTCAGCTTCGGCCTGACTGCACACCGATTCGCTAACAATGACGTGAGTGGCTTTCCCAAACGCTTTGTTAACTTTCTTCGGCCCGCTGGTCGAGCCTTTCATCGCAGTCGTCTCACTGCCGGCGGCAGCTTGGCCAATAAATGTTTTTTTCTGCTTATAATTCCAGCCATGCACCTCTACCTTCCCAACTTGGTTCATCGTGTTCAGGCGCGGTGTGAATTCAATCATATCCTCTTCCCATTTCAGAGTCAATACCTTCTGACTATTATTTTGGTGGGGGCGGAAGTGCAGGGTTTTGTTTTCCACCACTACTTCGTACCCGATCCGCCCAGCCCTGTCCTGTAAAAACTCTAGATCGGTTTGGTTAGCCTGCAGCACATAGTCCAGCTTCACCTTGCTATCCTTGACTTGGCCAGTCAGTCCCTGCTCTCTGGCAATCTGACCGGCAATGTCGCTGTCTTTCATTTTAGTAAACGAGCGGGTTTTGCGACCTCTCAGCAGCCGGTGGCGCAAGTCGTAACCGCGCACGACCAAGGTGGGAAAGGCATCTGTAGAAAATTCCGGTTCCAAGCCTGTAATCTCTCCCACCATCAAACGTTTCAAACGGTTTTTATACCCCATCTGGATCTCTACCTGATTTCCCACATCTACCAGGTCGCTGTCAGACCAAGTTACTTGGCCCTTAATTGGGTCCCAGTTAACCAAAACCAGAGTAAACATACCGGGAAGCTCCAAATCCTCAGACACCCGGACTGATATCAGCTCTGTTTCTGCTTTTAGGGGCAAGCGTGCGCCCTTAATCTGGACTTCAATTGTAGGGACAAGTGACTCAGTGTCGCTGGGTCTGTACATAGCAGTTTTTAGCTTTATCAGGTGGCGCTACTAGGCCGCAACGGTGGGACAGTCAGGATTTGACCGGGAGTGATGGCGCGGGGGTTATTAATCTTATTGGCTTGAGCAATCACCCGCCAGAGGGAGGGGTCACTGTATTCCTCACCGGCGATACTGCTCAGGGTTTCGCCCCGCCGCACAATCCGGGTGGGATCGTCAATTGGGTTCTGTGCTTTTTGCCGGTACTCCGCCGGCACCCACTCTTCAAAGGTGCAATTCAGTCTAGCACGAACAGGGGTTCCATCTTCGAGAAAGTGAGTCAAGGTTTTAGTGATTTGTCGCAAAAACCCCTGCAAAAACCAGACATCCCCCTTTCCCCAACTCAGCCGGCACATTGGGGGTCTGCCCAATTTTCCCTTTTTGCGCGTCAGGTTGTAAATCGCTCTGGTGTACCGCTGCACGTCTTCTGGCCCAAATTTGCCCAGAGTTGTATCGAAAAACAGCTCAACAGTTAAGGTGGCCGGTTGTTCGCCGCCTATGAGCTGGCCCTCAGCGATCGTTCCCCCCTCCCTAACAATCTGAATTTGTTGGGGATTGAACAGGACTTCCACCGGCCTGCTAAATTTCGGATAGCTCTCTTCAACGGCAATTTTTAGTTTCTCTAGCGCCATCGCATCTGACCTCTTCGCTCACTTTCTACCATTAACCGCCGCATGAGTTTGCGCTCTATTTTGTCCGCCAGAGCCTCCACATCGATTTTGGTGGCTCTCTCTGTTTCTGGCGCAACTTTTCCCTCAGTTTGGGTGCCGGTAACTGCGGGGGATCTGGCACCGGCTGCTGTCTGTTGGGCCGCCGGCGTTTTGCGATCCCCGGCTGTTACGGGGCTGCTACTGGCTTCTCGCGCCTGTCCCGCTACCGAGGGAGGAACCGGCAATACTAGCGGCACTCCCGCTCCAGTCCAGCCTGTAGCCGTTTCCTTGGCCATCACCGGCTGCGGTTTTGCTGTGCGTCTCTCGGGTGTGACTGCGACAGATCCAGTGGGATTCAATGGCTGCAGGCTTTCAAATTGTCTGGATGCGCTAGCCGCTAAGCTTGTTGGGACACGGCTTCCAGGAGTTGCCAGCAAAGGATCGGGCTGCTGCGCTAACCAAGGACGCAATCCCGCTGTGGCCCGCACCACCGGCATTGGGGAATTTTCCCCAGAAATTGCCGGCAATATCCCCGCTTCAGGTTCCAATTTCGCCCGCACCACCGGCAGCGGCAAACTTTCCCCAGAAATTGCCGGCAATATCCCAGCTTCTGGTTCCTGTTTTGCCCGCACCACCGGCAGCGGCAAACTTTCCCCAGAAATTGTCGGCAATATCCCAGTTTCAGGTTCCAATTTCGCCCGCACCACCGGCATTGGGGAATTTGAAATTGCCGGCAATATCCCAGTTTCCGGCTCCAATTTGGCCCGCCCCACCGGCATTGGCGAATTTGAAATTGCCGGTAATCTTTCCGCTTCCGGCTCCAATTTGGCCCGCACCACCGGCATCGGCAAACTTTCCCCAGAAATTGCCGGTAATATCCCAGCTTCAGGTTCCAATTTCGCCCGCACCACCGGCATCGGCAAACTTTCCCCAGAAATTGCCGGTAATATCC
>CAZJNL010000095.1:0-10090 GCA_964546515.1 uncultured Oscillatoria sp. | reverse complement strand
GGTAAAACTCCTGCCATTCCATATCATAACTGTTCAAGCCGAGATCGTGCAAATCAAAAATCGGAAGTTTCTGACTTTTCGGGTAATAGTGAAGGGGGCCATTTTGGGAGTCAACATCTTCTAGCGCCACCCACACCCCGCACATAAAGCGAGCCGGTACGGAGTGGAAATGGATGGTGTCGCTGTGAGTTTTTTGCTGGCTGCCTTTATAAAAGCTTAAGGTTTGAAAAGGGATGGGTTCCCGCTGGTAAAGAACCTTAAGCAAAGATAAAACCTTGGGAGCTACAGCAATCTGTTTCACCGGCTCATTAAAAGTCCAAGCGTCTTGAATCCTGTCCGCTTGCCGGCGCAGGTATTCGGGAGTTAAACTCTGGATAATTTCGTCAGCGAGCAGGTCAAAGTCTTCTATCTCCGGGTCGAAAATTACATAGCCGTTCTCAGCAAACTGTTGGGCGAGCTTTTTTGTTGCGTCATCCAAACTGGAGCGCTCTAGTAATTGACTGAAAAAGGGTGAGTCTACCCAGGGCATATTCATTTGGGGAATGCTTATCCCTGGAATCGCTTCAGTGTTTGTCATGCGCTTCTGCGTTTTTAAGAAGTAGATTGCCTGCGAGACAAGCAGCAGGGTTTTAATTTGCTTACTATCGGAAACGGAGACAGAGCATCCATAACAGCGTTCCCAGGCATATCCTGGGAACGAGTGTAAAATAAATACCACCGACAAATCACTCATCAATCTGCCAAGGTTCTTTCGTGAACTCCTCATCGAAAATTTTCTTGGGGCGCATGACTAAGATGACTCGCCCCAACAGAGGAGTTTCCGGTGCTATCTCGAACCACTGCAATTGCAACTTACCGGCACCCTCAACCAGAAAATAGCTATTATCGTCCCATTCCTGTTGCGCTCGGTCTATCACCACCAGCACAGATTCAACTTTACCGGGAAGTTTTGCCGGCAGCCGGTCACTCTCGCACAAAATTGCCACCGGATCTTCTGCTTTGAGCACCACTTGCCAACCCGGAACAGGCACCCACGCCTGATTTCCGGAAAAAGACACCATCTGAAACGGGCCGGTTTCCCGCACCTTGGGAACCGCTTGCCAGTCGTCATGCGCCAGCGGGAGAGCGCCAACCACCGGCAGAACCCGGGGCAATTCCTCCTCAGACTCCAGGCGGTACACCGGCAAGCGGGGAGCCTGTCGAGCCGGTGTCACCGTAAAATCGGTCAGCAGCTTTTCGATTTGCTGTCGGGCGGTTTGAGAGTGCGCGAACCGCAACCCCTGAGCGATCAGCCGCGATCGCTCCTGCAAGTCAGATTTTTGTTTAGCTGCCTTCCAGTATTGATAGGCGGCGGCATCACCCGGATGGCTGGAAAATCCTTCTGGCGCTTCAAAGAGGCGGGAAAACTCTTTGATGGCTTTGGCGATTTCGCGAGCGCCATCAGCGTCGAGCTGTTGGGCTAGAATGAATTCCGCAGCGGCAGCGCGTTCCGGCTGAGTCAGGATGCGCAATTCATACAATATATCGCTACCGCGCAGCCCGAAGTGAGCTCGCGCCGGCTCGGAGACGCCGGCACTCACCATAGAGGAGTAAACTTGGGCACCGACGATCACCTGATTTTGGTGGATTGGCTCAAAGCCGGTTTCCTCAAAAATTTTCTGGGGGTTGAAGCCGGCTTTTTGCAGAGTCTGGCAGGCTTGTCCCCATTCCACCCAAGTGCCTTCCTTGCGCCGGAGCGCCAGCAGCAAGTCTTCAGGCTGGATGGGGGGATTGGGAGTGTCTTGTGGTGTGTCGGTCATAATCGCAGCAAGCAGCTAATCCGCTATCAGTCTAAAAAGAATGTACCGCGATTCGTCCGCGTTCGCGCCGGAGTGCCGCAGGAACATTCGCGAGCGAGGCGGAGCTGACTTCCTGCGCCACAGCCCTCCGCACTGCCATTCTAGCTGTACAGCAAGTTGCCTGTTACCGAGTTGTAGAAAAACAAAGAGGGAAAAAGAAAACAGGCTTTTTTCTTTTAAGTGCCAGCCTTTTTACTGTTGCCTAGCAAGCTTAGGGATGGATTTCGCCATCAGGCATGATGGCACCCTTGAGATCGGCACCCCGGAGGTTGGCACCCCACAGCTTAGCGCCCCGCAGGTTAGCGCCCCGCAGGTTGGCATCTCGGAGGTAAGCCCCCTTGAGGTTAGCGCCCCGCAGGCTAGCGCCCCTGAACTCCGCACTCTCTAGATAGGAATCCGTTAGATCGGTACGCGGGAGGCACCGAGTAGCTTGGCATTCCCCAGCTTGGCACCCTCCAGCTTGGCACCCGTTACATCGGCATCTTCCAGGTTGGCACGCTCCAGCTTGGCATCCTTGAGGTTGACGCTTCCCAGCTTGGCACCCTTGAGGTTGGCATTCTCTAAGTTGGCACCCCACAGACTGGCACCCTCTAGGTGGGCACCCTCCAGATTCACATTCCCCAGACTGGCGTAACCCAGGTTAGCGCTTCCCAGCTTAGCACCCCACAGGTGGGCAATCCACAGCTTAGCACCCCACAGGTTCGCACCCGACAGCTTGGCATTCACTAGGTTGGCACCCGACAGGTTGGCATACCCCAGGTTGGCACGCTCCAGGTTGGCATTCTTGAAGTCGGCACCCGACAAGTTACACTGCGGACACTGCCGGGTTTTCAGCAGCACCTTACTGATATCACTTTTCCTGCGATTCTCAACCTTAGTAATTGTCAATTCAAGTTCCTGATTTTGTGAGTCTAAATAAATGGCCAAAAATGTGCTGTAAGCAGCGACACAGCTGAGGGTTGCTATCCCCACTACAGCAGCTACCTTTTTGAGGTAGCTGCCCCGCACCGGCATCTTGGCTGCTGCCGGCTTTTCCGGAAGAATTTCCCGGCGCAAAGCGTGCTTGCAGCGCTTGCTCAGCATTCTGGAAGCGCTCTTTCAGGTTGGGTGCCACCATCTTTTTCAGCCCCTCCGCAAATCGCGGCTCCAACTGCGGCACCTGCTTCTCGAATTTCATGCGATAGTCCTCACCGATTAAGTTGCCGATTTCACTGGATTTCGTCTCGTTCAGCAAACAAATCAGCGTTGCGCCAAGACTGTAAAGGTCGGAGGCTTCTGTCAGCTGCCGGTTGAAAAGCTGCTCCGGCGGCATAAATCCTAATGTGCCTTTCACCGCGCTGCTGACTGCCACTTCCCCACCGCCAGAGCGAGCCAGCCCAAAATCTACCAGGTAAACCTTGAGCTGGCCGGTCAACTAAGATATTTTCAGGTTTAATATCTCGGGGTATGTCCTGGGTTACTTGCTGTTGCAGGTAAACTAAAACTTCTAAAACTGCAGCAGCTATTTGTTGGATTTCCTCTGGCGTCCACTGGCGCAGCTGCCCTAAGGAGGGAGCTTGTTTGTATTCCGGCACCAGACAAAAGCCGGTTGGGGTTTCAAAGGAATCGAGATAGGGGGGAATGCTGGGGTGATTCAGCTGCTGCAGGATTTGAATTTCTCGCTGATAACTTTGACAGTCTGACCAGTTCGAGCCGGCTCGCGCAAACTGAAACTGCTTGATAACTGCCAGGAACCCTTCCGGGTGAGAATTAGTCAAAGAGGTGCGGGTTGCCAGGTAAGTGACTCGACCGCCGCAAGAGTTGTGACCGAGTTCGCGCACCACCTGATACCCGTGCTTGGAAAAATCCGGTAATTCACTCATAACCGTATGTGGGGGGTGGAAGTTGATATCCTCAACTGCAACCATCTTTCCCGCCAAATCAGCCGGTGCGCTCGTGCCTTCACAAAAGTTTACACGCCTTTAAATTTTGTTGTTTGCCCGCGAATTATTATAAGATAATATCTGTTTAATTACTTTTAAAACCGGCAGCTGGGTGACTGCCGTCGAGTCATGCCGGCGTTGCATCTTCCCCTCAATTCCTGCTAAGCACTGGCTGCCGGTCATTTCGATGCCAATCTCTTCCAGCAGAAAAATGCCGGTTTTGAGCCTGCTGCACGCAGGAAAGCCGATTGCAGTTGCGGGAGCAAACGTGCAATTCAGGAGGGCACCGGCACAGCCGGCAGCGCACCCCGGCCACGCCCGCCAATAATATGAGTTATCAAACGTAGACTATAAAATTATTATCAAGTGGGGGCAACCCCCCTTTAGGATTGCCCCGACAGCATGGCCAGCTTAGCAGCGCCAGACTCTTCCCTACGCCTGAATGATAAAATCACCACCGGCAAGAGTTGCGCCGGTGAGTGTGGCAAATTGCCCTCCTGTGCCAAACCCATCCGCACTGCCATTCTCGTTATAGAACAGCCTGCCATAGGTAGAGTTGAATACAATAGAGGCACTGGAAGTAGCGGCGGCGGCGTCACTCGTAACCGTGGCAAATTCAGCCGGCACGCTAAAACCGGCCCCCACCGCACTGGTTAGAACTGTGAAAGTGGTCTTGTCCAGGATTAATTTATCTGTGCCGCTCACAAAGTCAGCAATCCTGTCCACACCAACATCAGCTGTGGTGAAAGCCGCACTGCTGTCGAAAACAAAGCAGTCGCTCCCCTTCCCTCCTGTCAAGAAGTCATTGCCTGCTCCGCCCGTCAGCGTGTCATCGCCGTCCTCGCCATAAAGGTTATCATTGCCGGCCCCACCATTGAGCAAGTCATTGCCGGCACCGGCAAACAAATAGTCACTGCCGTCTTCCCCATAGAGATAGTCATTGCCGTCTTCGCCATAGAGATAGTCAGCGTCAGTGCCGCCATAGAGGGAGTCATCTCCCGCTCTGCCATAGAGGTTGTCTTTGCCCGCCCCGCCCATCAGGGAGTCACTCTCGCTGCCGCCATCGAGCTGGTCATTGCCATCCTCGCCAC
This sequence comes from uncultured Oscillatoria sp., assembly GCA_964546515.1. GTDB lineage: Bacteria > Cyanobacteriota > Cyanobacteriia > Cyanobacteriales > Oscillatoriaceae > Oscillatoria. The sequence continues at coordinate 5,239 of CAZJNL010000095.1, read as the reverse complement.
TGAGTGTATCACTTCCCGCTTCCCCGTAAAGGTAATTTCTGCCCGCCCCGCCCGTCAGGGAGTCATTGCCCGCCCCGCCATAGAGGTAGTCATTGCCGTCTGAGGCAATTAAAGTGTCATTGCCCTCTTTGCCATAGAGGTTGTCATTGCCGGCTCCACCATCGATAGAGTCATCGCCCGCCCCGCCATAGAGCTTGTCACTGTCTGCGCTGCCAATTAAGGTGTCGGCAAATGCCGAACCGATAACGCTTTCCATGCCGCTGAGGCTGTCTGTGCCGCCTGTGCCGTCTGTTGCCGTGCCGGTGGCGAGGTTAACCGTAACGCCGGCTGTGGCGCTGTCGTAAAATACTCGGTCAGAACCGTCCCCGCCTATCATGGTGTCATTGCCTTCTCCGCCATAGAAAGAGTCATTGTCGGCATCGCCAGAAAGCCAGTCGCTGCCGCTTCCGCCATTGAGAAGGTCATTGCTGCCTCCGCCATTGAGGCTGTCACTGCCGGTGCTGCCATAGAGGGAGTCGTCGAAAGCTGAGCCGGTGACGGCTTCGATGCCGGTGAGGCTATCTGCAAAGTCGGTGCCATCCGCAACCGCGCCCGTAGCGAGGTTGACGGATACGCCGGCTGTGGCGCTGTCGTACAAAACTCGGTCATTGCCCTCTCCCCCAATCAGGGTGTCATTGCGAGCACCGCCACTGAGAGTGTCATCTCCCGCACCGCCATCAAGGAAGTCAGCGCCGTCTCCGCCGGAAAGGCTGTCACTGCCGGTGCTGCCAATCAGGGTGTCGGCGAAGGCTGAACCGGCGACAATTTCGATGCCGCTGAGGCTGTCTGTCCCGGCTGCGCCCTCAGAGGCGGTGCCGGTGGCGAGGTTGACGGAGACGCCGGTTGTGGCGCTGTCGTAGGATACTCGGTCAGTGCCTTCCCCGCCAATCAGGGTGTCATTGCCCTCCCCGCCAATCAGGGTGTCATTGCCCTCCCCGCCAATCAGGGAGTCACTGCCGGTGTCGCCAATCAGGGAGTCACTGCCGATGCCGCCAACTAGGGTGTCACTGCCGGTGCCGCCATAGAGCGAATCACTGCCGGCATCGCCACAGAGGGAGTCATCGCCGTCTTGACCGTACAGCATATCATCGCCGTCTCCGCCACTGAGGGTGTCATTGCCCCCCACCCCAAAAAGGGAGTCATTGCCGGCGAAGCCGTTGAGGGAGTCATCCTCAATTTTGCCGCTGATATCGCCTGAAAGATTGTCTGCTGTGTCAGTTCCTGGTATATATGCCATGAGTGTGTTTCCTTTCGTAAAAATTTCGGAAGTGGGTGAGAAGTAGTGGTTTTATTAACCGCACGCTCGCTCTGGGTAGGAGGGAGGAGAAGAAGGGAGTTTGTTAGGGGTGAAGGCCATTTTTTGTTTACTCTTCCCCTCGCTATCGCTCCTGAAAACGTCGCTTATTGGAATACCATTCCACTAAGCTGTCAAAATCTACCTAAAAGCATTTTGTATTTAGAGTCAACATTCAAAAGCGATTCTCGGAAAGATAAGTTATCCCTCCTCAGGTTTAGATTCTGACTTAGGATTTTTGGGATTTTGGCCAAATGTTATGCTGTTGATCGCTCTCCCACTTAGAGACTGTTTATAAAGTAATTGTTAAGGCCGTGGCGGTAGTAAACCGGGTTTCTTTTGCTGGTAGGGGCGGGTTTATAGACATCCTTCGCTACCAGCAAATATCTCGGGTGAACCCGCCCCTACATATGTAATGGCACACGGCCTGTAGGGGCAGGCCCCCGTGCCTGCCCCGGTTTCTAGCTCCTTCACGTTTTCTTTATAAACAGTCTCTTAATGGCTAAGTGGGAAAACATCAATAAAGCTGGCTCTGTAAAATAATTTAAAACCCTTCCCACAGGGCTGTGTTGCCACTTTGGCCAGAATTTACAAATGTTTATATTTCTCTGTGAGTGACGCTCACTGACTGCGCTTTGGCTAATCGCGCTCTGCCGGTGGAGGGTGTGGGACATTTGTCAGTCAACCCACAACTGCCCGAACGACACGGATAAAAACAGGTTAATTCATCCTTATCGGAAGCTTATCCGTTGCGCCTTCATTCGCTGAAGATTTTGCTGCCAGTGAACTGGGGGCGACACCCAACAGAATCGCTTCCAGGCAATGCCAGCGCCAAGAGCGTCTCGTCTGCGCTGAGTCCTGCCTGAGAGAGGTGGCTGCTGATGGCGTCGTTCTTAGCGCCGCCAGTGGTGATATCATGTCCGGTAGCACCGTTGTTGTACTGAGGGGGTCTGTAGCGTGTTTATTCATATTCTGCCCTGTGCCAGAAATATCTTGGCTGAACCAGCCCCTACAAAGGTATGTATACAAAACAGATGCAAGCGGACATTATATGATTCCCCGTTCATCCCACAAGGGAATCTGACAAAAAATTGTAGAGACGCGACTGAGCGTTCTACAAATGATTGTATTTGTAACTCTGCCGCCGATAGTGAGCCAACGATAGCGCTAAGCGTTGGCAATTTTAGGAGTAATAATTAATAGGTTTTAATAGTTATTAAAAATAATGGGCGATATCTGGATGCTACGGGCTAGGGGCAAGAAAATACCTATTTTCCAGTCCATAGCCCCCAATTAGCAATTATGTGCGATTAAGCGGAAGTGAGAGAACAAAATCGGCCAGTTCAAGGGTATCCCTTTGCAGAGACGCGACTGAGCTACCTACAGCACCCAGTTGACCAGAGTGCGGACGCCGTAGCCGGTGGCACCGGCACTGTTGTAGCCATTCTCCTTGTCAGTCCACACCGGCCCTGCAATGTCCAAGTGAGCCCAAGGGGTTTGCTTGACGAACTGCTTGAGGAACATAGCAGCCGTAATTGAGCCGCCGGGGCGAGGGCCAGTGTTTTTCATGTCCGCCACAAGGGATTTCATGCCCTCAAAGTATTTTTCCTCCAAAGGCATGCGCCAGAGTTTTTCACCGGCTTTCTCGGCGGCGGCGGACAGTTCAGCGGCTAAAGAGTCGGAAGGACTCCACAGACCGGCAATATCATCCCCAAGAGCGATAACACAAGCGCCGGTCAGGGTTGCCAAATCAACAATCGCATCAACGCCCAGCTTTTCTGCGAACACCAGGGCATCTGCCAGCGTCAGGCGACCTTCCGCATCGGTATTGTTAACCTCAATGGTCTTGCCGTTAGACGCCGTGAGGATATCGCCCGGGTGGATAGCGCGACCGCTAATCATATTTTCAGTCACAGCCGAGATGAAGTGAACCTCCACATCTGGCTTCAGCTGGGCGATGGCCTTAGCGGCACCCAGAGTTGCCGCCCCACCGGCCATGTCCACTTTCATCATCTCAATGCTGCCCCCGGCCACTTTGATATTCAGACCGCCAGAGTCGAAAGTGAGGCCCTTGCCAACGATGGCCAGTTTGCGGCGGGGAGTTCCCTCTGGCTTGTAGGTGAGGTGGATGAACTTGGGGGGCAGGTCAGAAGCTTTGGCCACGCCCAGAAAAGCGCCCATGCCAAGCTTTTCGCAGTCTTCTTGTTCCAGGATTTCTAGCTGCAAGCCGTGTTCAGCGGCGATAGCTTGAGCCGTTTCCGCCATAGTAACCGGCGTCACCACATTAGCCGGTGCGGCGACGAGCTGCCGCGCCAGGATAACGCCAGAGACGATTTGCTGTGCGCGGGCGACAGCCGCATCAGTGCCGGCAAGCCCCAGCAAATCGACCCGCTCCACCGGCTGCCCTTTGTCATCGGATTCTGACTTAAAGCGGTTATCCTGGTAAAGAGCCAGTTCAGCGCCTTCAACAATAGCCTCAGCCGTGGCGTCGGGTGCGTCATTCCAGACGGGGAAGCTAATTCCCAGGGTTTTGCACTTTTGCTTTTTGGCCAGTCGGGCGGCGGCGGCGGCGGCGCGACGCCAGGTATCTAATTTAGGGTTATTTTCCGATTTGCCCAGACCGACGAGAGCGATTTTGCGAATAGGACTGCCGGCACCAACGCGAGTCACAGCGCTGCTGCCGAGCTTGCCCTTAAATTCCGTTTCAGAAATCAGTTCCTTGAGCGTGCCGGCCAGCTTTTCATCCAGCTGTGCCAGCGAGCCGGGGAGGGGCGGGTTTACAGGTGTTTCTCCCTGGGTTGTATCCGCTATCTGCTCACCCGCCCCTACAGTAAGGTCGTCCTCAAACAAGCCAATTGCCAGGGCGTCCCCAGACCAGTCCAAGTAGCCAAGTTCAGTCGCTCGAAATTCCATACCTTGTTATGCCTTAAAGTACCTCAGGACTTACGCATTTTAACTGTAACGCCACCGGCTCGTCTTCCTGGCGGCTGCAGGGATCGCCACCGGCACCTGGAAAACACAGGTGGCGTCTAGCGGCTGAAAGCTGGCTCAAGTTTGATACCTATAGCAGGATCTAGCACAATAAAAAAGTTAGTGTGTTAGGAATCAGCGGTCAGCTCGTCAAAGTCAGGAGTCAAGAGTCAGGAGTCAGAAGTAATGCAGCAGAGCGTGCTTTCCTCCCGACCGCAAAAGTCTTGAAGACTCACAGCCGCTCAAGCTTTCAGCTCCCGCGAGCGCGAGCTTTCTACATTCCTCTTGAAGGCTAAACCCAATCGATGTTCAAGAAGCGACGCAAATTCAAATTTCCTCTGGCGGTCAGTACAGGAGTCTGTGTCCTGTTAATTGGGGTTTCTGTGCCGGTAATCAAATGGATAGGCTTCGGTCTGTTCCGCGACCCGCTGGTGCTGGTGGATAGCCAAAAATCCAACTCGGAAGTATACCAGCTGGCGCAGCTGCCACCCTCCAGACGGGCGTCACAGCTGGAAGCCCTGGCGCAGGGAGAAAAATCCCGCTCTCGCAGCCAAGCCCGCTATGTGCTGGCCTGTTACCTGATTGAACAAAACCAGGGGGACAAGGCGCTAAGCTTGCTGGAAGGCTTAGAGAAGGAGTATCCCCTCTTAGCTGGCCACATTGCCCTCAAACGCGCCCTAGCTTACGAACTGACCGGCAACGCGGAAAAAGCTAGCGCCGCTTGGCAGGATCTTCTGAAAAGCTATCCCAAGGAGCCGGTGGCAGCGGAAGCCCTCTACGCACTGGGCAAAAAAGATCCGCAATACTGGGATCGAGCGCTAGAGGAATTTCCCGCCCACCCCCGGACGGTGGAAATTGCCAGCCTGAGGTTGCAGAAAAATCCCAACCAGATGCAGCCGCTGCTGGTGCTGGCCAAACATGGCCATTACCACCCGG
>CAZJNL010000094.1:7369-10114 GCA_964546515.1 uncultured Oscillatoria sp. | reverse complement strand
ATCCAAAATCCTTGCATCCAAAATCCTTGCATCCAAAATCCTTGCATCCAAAATCTGCCAAGTCCACCGGCTCCCACGCCCGCACCCCCCGGCTCAAAAACCGGCAGCATCGCCAGACTCATTGAGAACACAGGGAAAGCGCACCCAGCACTTCATAAATATCAATCGCCTGCTGCTTCCCGCGAGGTGCAACTCTGTCAATCCAGCGCAAGTGAAACAGTGAGGGGTTATTCAACCGGCTAACCACAGCGTCGCTGACAATCACCCCGCACCCGTAAACCTTCGTCAAATCTTCCAAGCGAGAGGCAGTATTCACCACATCCTTAATCCCCATAGAATCCATCCGAGAATTAGATACGAGGGGGCCAATCAAACCCCTGCCGTTGTGAATTACAATCCCAATATTCCCCGGCACTTGCAAATTGAACAAAACTCTGATCTCATTAAAATCGCGCAGGTTTTGCCGCATCATCACCGCCGCTGTCAGCGCGTCTTGCGCGTGGTGAAATGGCTGGTCAAACACCGCCATAATCGCATCTACCAGGAATTTATCAATGAAACCGTGCTGGGAGACTATCGCTTGATTCATCTGAGTAAAAAACGCATTCAGCCACTTAAACGTATCCGCCGCATCCTGAGATTCCGCAATCGCAGTTAACCCGCGAATATCGCAGAACAAAATCGAAATCTCTTCCTTTTTCGCATTGACCAGCTGAATCGACTCCACCCCTGCCGGTGCAATCCGTCGCAGAAATTGTTCCGGCCAGGCGGAACTTTTCCGTCAGCGCTTGATTGATTTGCCAAGCCGCAGACAGATTGCGCTTGTTTTTTTCCTGAAGCTGCTGGCTGAGCTGCAATTGCAAGTGCTGCTCGCGCATCGACTGCAACCGCAACTTACTGGCAATCTTTGCTAGCAGCAGATTGCTTTTCACCGGCTTCGTGAGATAGGCATCTCCCATCATCTCCAGACCCTTTAGCCTGGACTCCTCATCATCCAGCGCCGTCAGAAAAATCACCGGCACCGCCATTAGAATAGCATCTTCCCGCAAGCGCCGGCAAACCTCAAAGCCATCCAGATCCGGCATCATCACGTCCAGCTTTCATCAGCGCCGGTGGGGACTCCTTTGCCAAAGCTAGCGCTTGTGCACCTGACGCAGCGGAGAGAGTCGCGTACCCTTCTGATTGCAATAACTCTTCAAGCAACAATAAATTCTCGTCTTCCTCATCAACAAGCAGAATGTAGGGCGAGTTGTTTGGCATGGCGGTGAAAATAAATTCGGCAGGATCCTAATAAATTTTTCCTGTACCTCTTCCTTTTTTATCCTCCTCCTTGGCGTCCTACCCTGCGGGAAGCCGCGCTTCGCGTCTATGGCGTCTTGGCGGTTCATTATTAACGTTATCAATTCGCCACCAGTATCCTTGTGCGGGCGAGGAGGGGTGAGGGGTTCTTGACGCTCTATCTTAATCCGAACCGATAAAAGATTCCACAGTAGCGATCGCATGATTGAGATCCAGAGGCTTGCTCAAATACCCGTCAGCACCTGCTTGCAAGCAGCGCTCCCGATCTCCCGGCATTGCTGCAGCAGTGCAAGCAATCACATTTAATTGAAAGCACTAACCCCAATTCCGGATCGTTACGGATCTGGTTGAGGTTGACACGAGTGATTTTAAAGGGCGAACGCAACTCGACTTCATTCGAGGATATAACTTTAGATGTAAACTTTAATGCTTGGAGGACAGCTTCATAAGGAATTAGCCAATTTTCAAAATCAATCGCTTCCGTATCCGTGACTTTCCCTCGGACTAAAACCCCCGGATTGACATTGCGAGATCCGACATTTAATCCGATAATGAAAGTTGTATAGTCTGTTGAAGTGTTTGGGGTTGGCTTTGTCTCGTTTGACGGGGTTGGGACTCGCTCTGGTTGCGGATTGTCCTGAATTGAAGGGGTTTCAGTCGGCGTTGCAGTCGCCGGTGCTATTTCTGCTAAAGTTAAGCCAGCGAGGAAGCTAGCCTCACTAATTAAGATGATGGTGATTAAATTTATAAAGCCGAATATTTAAACCTAAAATTAAATTATTTTACGCCCTTATATGGGGGAATTCAAGGAATACCATAAACCGTGTTTATCATTGGGATACAAACAAAAAAGTCCTATTTCAAATAATACCGATTTCTTCCATCGCCAGGAGCGTTTAGGTAACAGGAAACTTCCCAGTCAACGTAATTTAATTATCCCGGTTGACTTCCCATCCGAAATTTACCTTAATTTTAGATTATAACAGGGATAAATTGCTAGCATAATTAACAGCAATATAGCCTTCACATTCAGCAATAACTGTGGGATACATTTCCAGACAATTGGAAATTTATTGCTCTCTCTTTTAAATGGGCATTGGGCATTGTTAATCTCCAGTACCCGGATACTCATTGCGGTTAATTAACCCGACATGATATGACGCATCCGCGCCCCCCGGAAGCCTTTCATTTCTGTTGAGGGGCGCACAAAAGGCCATCTGCTATTCCCCGAAGCAGGCGAAAGCGGGCTTTGTTTGTCTAGCGGCAGAATAAATTCTGCCGCTAGATCGGCAAAAGCTTGGATACCGACAAGTTTTAATCCCGGACAAATTCAGGGCCGGCAAGACACCTGCGCCTGCATCTTTATTGTGTCGGTGCGCATCACAAACAGATGCGCCTGCATCTTTATTGTGTCGGTGCGCATCACAAACAGATGCGCCTGCATCT
>CAZJNL010000094.1:6988-7269 GCA_964546515.1 uncultured Oscillatoria sp. | reverse complement strand
TTATTGTGTCGGTGCACAAACAAATGCGCCTGCATCTTTATCGCGCAGGCGTCCCGCCTGTCCCAAAAGCGAGCATTTCCCCACCGGCAACAATCCCCAACTCCCCATCCTCTTCCGCCTCCCCAAAAGCCGGTGCCACCGGCACAACAGAGCTCCCCGCTTCCTGCGATCTCCCCGCTTCCTGCATTTCCCCACCGGCAACAATCCCCAACTCCCCATCCTTTTTCGCCTCCCCAAAAGCCGGTGCCACCGGCACAACAGAGCTCCCCGCTTCCTGCGAT
>CAZJNL010000094.1:0-6888 GCA_964546515.1 uncultured Oscillatoria sp. | reverse complement strand
CATTTCCCCACCGGCAACAATCCCCAACTCCCCATCCTTTTTCGCCTCCCCAAAAACCCGCTCTCCCTGCAAAACTTCCAGCACCGCACCCACCGACTTCCCACTTCCAACCTGCTTCACCTCATCCAATTCCAGAGACAGTAATGCCAAAGTCTCCCCAACAGTCGGTTCAACTCCCCTCCCCTTCTTGGACTTCCTTCCTTTTCCAGACTCCCGAGTAACACTATCTTCCTCCCTCACACACTCCCTCAACTGCTCTTGAACTCGCAAAATTGCCCGCGCCTGCGACATGCGCTTGCGCACATTTTCGCAGGGAATCCCAAGCACTTGGTCAATTTTTAGATAAGACTTATCCTGCTAATAGTGTAACTATCTCACGCAGTCTGGGGGCAACTCATCAATTGCCCTCCCCCAAAAAATTTTTTCCGCTCTCTCCGCTAAGCGGTAATAGCGGATTATTCATCCTGGTCTACCAGGACTTCATCCTCTCGGAAGGCTAATGCTTCTATGCTCTCAATCCTTTTTGCCTCCCTCCCGAAAGAGCGCCAGATATCTGTGCTTCCCAGTCAGCCCGCTCACCCAAGCTTTAAAATTAGCGATAGCATCGGCACCAGCTTTTACCTTCTCCCAGGCTTTCAGCATCGCCCGAAAAGCATCTTCCGCCTCAGTACAATTGCCCTCCATCCACTTCAGACAGCAGCGGTAAAGAGCTTTCATATCTCACTCTCACAGCTGCCAAAAATTCGCTCTTATATATTCTATACTACCGCTTTCCTAGAACCGATTTGGTGTTTCCGACACGACTTTCATCCTCCTTAGTTCAAGTCTGTCACGGTGTTCGCTTTTTGCCATCCCAAATGCTGGTTGTTTGTCATGTTCATTCACCGGCGCGCACCCTCGCCAGTTTGACCTGTCGATCCCCCCCTAACCCCACGCAAACATAATTTATGACTCATGATACCCCCTTTTTAAGGGCGGCTGGTGGAGCTAAAAAAGGGGGTAACCAATAGCCCCCTTTTTTACGGTGGTTGGGGGTATCTGAAAATTTGCCTTGGCGAAATCTTTGCGAACATCGCCTAAATTATATAAATTTTCCGCCGCTTAAATTTTCTGTTTTACCCACACATCCTCTACCTTAAATCACACTGACCACAATTTCAATACCCTAATAAATAACTCGCATTTTTTATATGACTTCAAATCAGGCCTGAGAAATATTGCACAAAACAGATTGATATCCCATGACTGTTGCTTCCACCAATATCCATCCGAGATTTCTCAACGACAGCCTTTTGTTTCAACACACCCCGGACATCAACCACGCTCTCTCTTGTAGAGACGCGATTTATCGCGTCTCCATCACCTCGCATCTGGGCAAACATTTCATATCCGGGATCACCGGCACTGCCAAAGCCAACAAAGCCGACACACCCCTTGACAGACGTTAAACCTGTATGTTAGGCAGTTCACACAAGTTAACTGCCTGTAATCTTTATTACCACATATTTAATTTACAGCTTAAGATATGTAATTGTCAACGGTCAGTATTTAAAGATTCTGTTAAGAAAAGCCCTGTAATCTATTAGGGGCGGTGGCACCCACGGAAACCGCCCGCCGGCAGCCGCAAGCCAAGGCCAAGCAGCCAGCCCCACGCCGCCAGCCCCATGCCCGTAAACCCAATCCGAGATCGCCTTAATAGAAAGTTAGACTCGCCCCCTAATAAGAGTGGACTGAGGTAGCCTTATAAGAGGCGAGTCAGGCAGCCTTATAAACCCTATGCCCATGCCCTGTGACAGGATAGTGGGGATTCACCATATTGCCCTGAGTAGCAAACCCAAGCAGCGACTCAGACCCCACCATTTATATCAACGGTTGCCCACCGACTTCTCAGAGCAGTCTAGCCTGTGATTACCACTTTCTTATGAACTTACCAGCCGGCACACTCCTAAACAATGGCCAATACCAGATCGAGGCAATTTTAGGCCAAGGTAAATTTGGCATCACCTATCGCGCCACCCGGGTCAAGCTGAACCTGCCAGTGGCCATCAAAACCCTCAGCGCCAACCTGCGCCAGCATCCCGACTTTGAGCAGTTTCACAAGCAATTCCTGGCCCGAACGCAGAAGCAGCTCGAGTGCCAGCATTGCAATCTTGTCCGAGTTTTCGACTGTTTCGAGTCAGCCGGACAGTTTTATGCGGTGATGGAATACATTCCAGGCCAGACCCTGGCCAAAATCGCAGGCGGTCAGCCGCTGCCAGAAGCGACAGCTATTGACTACATTCGCCAGATTGGCGCAGGCTTGAGCTTGGCTCACCAGACGGGTTTACTGCACCTGGACATCAAACCGCAAAACATCATCCTGCGCCAGGGAAGCAATACCGCAGTGCTGACAGACTTCAGCCTCGCCGGTGAGTTAACTCTGGGAATGGAGCGAAACCGACAGACCTCAGCGGGGTACGCGCCGGTTGAGCTGTACCTGCCAACAGCGCCCCGCACCCGGGCCACCGATATCTACGCCCTCGCCGCCACTCTTTACTGCCTGCTGCAAGGGTTCCCGCCGCTGGCGGCACCTCTGCGGGTGACGCGAACAAAAACCGCAGCAACCTCGAATCCCGTCCCCCTGCCAGAGAGGCGGCAGTTGCAACTCAACCTCAGCCAGGCCGTCAAGCTGGCCATTCGCCACGGCTTGCAGATAAAACCCCACCGGCGCACCCAAACCGTAGAAGAGTGGCTGGAACTCTTGCCGCAACCGCAACCAGCCACAAACACTGAGAGCTTGGCGCACGAACCCGAAACAGGAACAGTGGCAGATGGGGCTAAAAGGGAAATATTGGTTTTCAAAGACCCAGATGGCGACCGCGCCGGCACCGCCGGTGACGCGCAGCAGCAACAGCTCCGGAATGCTTCCCGAACTCCGCCAGCCAGACAGTCCCAGAGCCAGAGCGCATCCCACTTTGACAGCCTTACAGCCAGCTTTGGAGCAACGGATTTCTTGATTTTCGGAGAGTTCCAGGATGTGGGGTCAAATTCTCCTCTACCCGAAAGTCCGGAGCCGCCCAAGCATTTTTCAGTGATGCCAAATTCCCTGAGCTACCCCCTGATTCGGGAAAATCTGCTATCTTCCGATTCATCCAAACCCCCACTCCCCCCGGCACCCGCTCCAGCGCCTCTCACCAAGTCAGCCTCTGCGGACTCGGGCATTGCGGAATTAACAGAATCCACTACTTATGCGGCAAAGCCACAACCTGCCCTATGCACTCAGTCAGGCAGGCAGGACGACGGCGATACAGAGCCGGTCGCTGACGATCCATCTAGGAGCTGGGTTCGCGTAGCCTTCATCCTAACTGCCGCTGTCGCAGGGGCAGCCGGTGTCGGCACAGGCTTGGCACTCCGGTTTAACAGCATAGGTCAGCCCGGTTCTACCCTCTTTCACGCCGACCAGTCCTTTCCGGCCCGCAACAACTGGCCCGGGTTAGACACCACTGGGCAACAGGCAGATGCCACCGGCACGGAAAGCCCTTCATCCCTCACCGAGAGCGACCTAGCAGCGCCACCGGCTTCTCTGGAATCCCAGCAGCAGGAAAGTGCCTCTTATCAACAGGACGCTCAACCCTCGGACAACCCCAATCCTGCCACACCGGCTTTCCCCGCCGCCGAAACCGCAACTGCCGTCGATGACGCACTCGCGGCTGAAAGTGCCAGTTCCTTAATTCACACCCCACTCAAAAAGACCCTCACCCTGCCCAAGCGTCACAGTCCCGAGCAGGTGTCTTCCGTCCTGCCGTCTGGCACACAGGCAGACACGCCAGCACCCCAGCCCTTTTTGGCAGAGCCCTCCCCAGACCCCAACTTCACTCCCGGAACGGGCATCATTTTAGAGGGCAGGTTATAATTTGTTGCTGACAGGCACAGAGTTTTTTATGAGTAATTCCCTAGTCCATGCCTTTTTTGTTGGCAGAGCCCTGGCTGAAGCGCTCAACGAACAGCTCGAGAAAACCTTGACCAACGCCCTCAGCGACCTCGGCAAATTTGATGCCGAGCAGCGGGAGCGCTTGCGGCAGTTCACCGCTCAAGTCCTCGATAGAGCAGGTCAAGAAGCCGAAACTGCCACCGCTCTCCGCGTGCCTGACTCTGCGCCCTCCGGGCCGGATTCACCTGGCCCTGACCTGCAAGCCACTATTGATGAGCTGCGGGCAGAAATCGCTCAGCTGCGCGTTCAGCTTGCAAGCTATCGCAGCCGGTCTGTTTAAGTCCCAAGCCCGCCCGCAGCGCGCAAGTTATCTGGCATGAGGAATGAGTTTAAAATAATAACTCATTCCTCATTCCTCATTCCTCATTCCTCAAAACTGAAAACGAAATCTCGTCAATCCCCTGAGAAAATAAGTTAGGAAACCGAGTGTCTGCTCTCCCTGATCACCAACTCACCCGCAAGCAATATGCCTCGCGCCAGGCGAATGCTGACGCACTCAGCATAAACGGGTCGCGTTCTGAAAGCGTCAGTGCCTTTGGCACTTTGAATGGCGCGGCGTCCGCCAAAGGGATAGCCTGGCCTCGACCTCTCGGAAAAGCCAACTTTGACAGGGCTTACCGCTGGAATCGCGAAGGTTACTCCCATCGCCGGCGCTTCATCGAAATTTGGACGTTTGTTTTAATGTTGATGGCCGATATATGGCGTAACAGTAAACCTTGGACTTATGCGGGCGGCTTCACTGAAGCCAAACTGAAGGCCAGACGCCGAACCCAAGCCGTCTGGATTCGAGAAACACTGCTGGAACTCGGACCGACTTTTATTAAGGTTGGGCAGCTGTTCTCGACCCGCGCCGATATCATCCCCACGGAATACGTCGAGGAACTCTCTAAGCTCCAAGATAAGGTGCCGGCTTTCAGTTACGAGCAGGTGGAGCGGATTGTTGAGCAGGACTTGGGGAAACCGATTTCCCAACTCTACCGCAGTTTTGACCCGATTCCCCTGGCGGCTGCCAGTCTCGGACAGGTGCACAAAGCCCAACTCCACTCCGGCGAAGAAGTTGTGGTTAAGGTGCAGCGAGCTGGACTGCGGCAGCTGTTTGACATTGATTTGGATATCGCTAAGGGAATAGCTCGCTACTTTCAAAACCATCCGGAGTGGGGCAAAGGCCGGGACTGGATGGGCATCCACGCCGAGTGCTGCAAAATTCTTTACGAAGAAATAGATTATATCAATGAAGGCCGCAATGCGGATACCTTTCGCCGCAACTTCCGGGGCTACGACTGGGTGCGGGTGCCGCGCGTCTACTGGCGCTATGCCTCGCTTAGGGTGTTAACCCTGGAATACATGCCGGGAATTAAAATTAGCCACTACGAAGCTTTGGAAGCTGCCGGTCTGGATCGCAAACTGCTGGCCAACCTGGGAGCCAGGGCATACCTGCAACAGCTGCTCAATGACGGCTTTTTCCACGCGGACCCCCACCCGGGCAATATCGCTGTCAGCCCGGAAGGGGCACTGATTTTCTACGATTTCGGCATGATGGGGCGCGTCAGGAGCGATATCCGCGAAAAACTGATGCAGCTGTTTTTTGGCATCGCCCAAAAAAGCGGCGACCGGGTGGTGACCGCTCTGGTAGAATTAGGTGCTCTCTCGCCGACAGACGACATGGGGCCGGTGCGCCGGTCTGTACAGTATATGCTGGATCATTTTATGGACCAGCCCTTTGAAAATCAGTCTGTGGCCGAGATTACTGACGATTTGTACGAGATCGCCTACGACCAGCCTTTTCGCTTTCCCGCTACCTTCACTTTTGTGATGCGGGCGTTTTCTACTTTGGAAGGGGTGGGCAAAGGACTTGACCCAGAGTTTAACTTTATGGAGGTTGCAAAGCCGTTTGCAATGCAGATTATGACCAGTGGCAACTCCTTTGAGGGGAATAGCTTCCTCGACGAACTCGGTCGCCAAGCGGCTCAGGTGAGCACTACGGCTTTGGGTCTGCCCCGCCGCATAGAGGATACGATAGACAAGCTGGAGCGGGGAGATCTGCGCATCCGCGTTCGCTCTACCGAAACAGACCGGGCCCTCCGGCGTCTGAGCAGCATTCAGCTGGGCAGCAATTACGCAATGCTTATCGGCACTTTCACTTTGTCAGCTACGATTTTATTAGTTAGCGATAAGGTGTGGTTGGCGATCTTGGTTGCCCTGGTCGCAGTGGCCATCGGCGTGGCCTTCATCCGCCTCCTCATGCGGCTCGACCGCTTCGAGCGCTTTTGACCCCCGACGCACTCCGACTGGGGAAAATCGCCAGTGTGGCAGCGGATGGCGGCAGGATGACATCTCAGACAGATGTCCTGCGGGACGGATGTGTTATCTGTCAATCCCGGGAGACAATCTGTCCCAAGCAGGCTCCCACTTGTCGCCCTGCCATCCTCCACTCCCACTCAGCTCTCAACTCCCACTCAGCACTCAGCACCGATCCATGAAACGCTACTTTGCCGGTCTCACCGACCAGGGACTCCTTCGCTCTGTGAACCAGGACGCCTACTACATCGACTCCAGTGGGCGATTTTTTATCGTGGCGGATGGCATGGGCGGACATGCGGGAGGTCAAGAGGCGAGTCAAATCGCCACGGAGGTGATGCAAAGCTATCTCGACAAACACTGGGATTCGGCTCAATCTTCTGTCGCCCTGCTGTCAGCCGCCTTTTTTAAGGCCAATGAGGCAATTTTGCAAGACCAGCGCACCCATCCCGAACGCTCAGATATGGGCACAACCGCCGTTGTCGTCCTCTTCCGCTCAGAATCAGACCCAACCTCCAGCACAAAACCTCAGACTATCTGGGCGGCTCATGTGGGTGACTCTCGCCTCTACCGGCTGCGCGGCTCTAAGCTGGAGCAAATTACTGAAGACCACACCTGGA
>CAZJNL010000093.1:0-10119 GCA_964546515.1 uncultured Oscillatoria sp. | reverse complement strand
TTAAGGCAGCGTACATCAGTGCGGAGACTTGCAAACCGCTCGCCTCGGCAAATTGATTCGCCAGCAGAGAAGCGATGGTGTTGGAGGGAGCCAAAATAGACAGGTTAATACTGTTGGCGTTGCCAATCAACATCGTCACCGCCATAGTTTCGCCCAAGGCTCGCCCCAGGGCCAGCATGATTGCGCCCACAATACCAGAAAAGGCAGCCGGCAGTAAAATCTGGAAAATTGTCTCCCAGCGGGTTGCGCCTAACCCGTATGAGGCTTGCCGCAGATCCGGAGGCAGGGAAATCAGCGCATCCCGGGAGATGGCGGCAATCGTCGGCAGCACCATCACCGCTAGAACCACCGCTGCCGGCAGCATGCCCGGGCCTCGCAGCGGCGTGCTAAAAATCGGCAGCCAGTCGATATGCTCATTGAGCCACCCTCCCACCGGCTTTAAGGCCGGAATCAGGACAAAAATGCCCCAAAGTCCGTACACGACGCTGGGAATGGAGGCTAAAAGTTCTACCAGCAGCACCACTACAGCGTTAATCCGTGGGGGCAAAAAGTCTTCGCTCAGAAAGATGGCCACTCCCACACCCACCGGCACAGCCAGAAGCAGGGCAATCAGGGAGCTAACAACTGTACCGTATATCTGGGGCAGGGCTCCGTACTCGTCTTTTACGGGGTTCCAATTGCTGCTGAAAATGAAATTGGCACCAAACTCTTGAATGGCAGGGAAAGCCTCGATCGCCACCTGCACCGTCATCCAGATTAAGATGCCGGCCACTGCCAGGGCAAACAGCTGGGTGAGCCGAATAAACCCCCCATCGAGCACCCGCCTCAATCTGGATTGGGACTGGAGGGC
This sequence comes from uncultured Oscillatoria sp., assembly GCA_964546515.1. Classification (GTDB taxonomy): domain Bacteria; phylum Cyanobacteriota; class Cyanobacteriia; order Cyanobacteriales; family Oscillatoriaceae; genus Oscillatoria. Next base: position 9,269 of record CAZJNL010000093.1, on the reverse strand, counting down.
TTTCTGAGAGTCTCTCGTGACTGAATTCATGGTTAACAGAAATCAACTCTACAGCCCATTTGCTATCCGTGGGATGAATGGCCACTTGCAGGGGGGCTGCGACTCAATCATACCGGCTGACGCTCCTCTCCTGAGTTAAGGTCAGATTAAGAGATCCTCCGGCTGCGGGGGGGATAGGGCGGCGCAACCCCAGATAAATCAAGAGGGGTGCCGGTGGCTAAATCCTTCATTATAAATGATAAAATGCCAGCAATTCAGTCAATGTATGAAAGGGCAAAACGTGGTTCAAGCACCGCTATCAACTTCCTCCCATCCGCCGACAGACGCAAGCTCCGCAAGGAGCGGAAGGCTCTCCGCAGGGTACGCTGATTTCTCCGAGCTTGGCGTCCCGCCGGTCGCCGGTTCTTCTGAGCAGCTGCGAGAGTGGCTGCTGCAGCTGGCTGACCGGATTGTGAACGGCTACCGCATCGAGCGAGAGGAAGCGCTCGCACTCACCCAGATCGAGGGTCAAGAGAATATTTTACTGCTGTGCCAAGCCGCTGACCGCGTGCGCCAGGGTTGTTGCGGCAATACGGTGGATTTGTGCTCCATCATCAACGTCAAGTCCGGCAATTGCTCGGAAAATTGCGGCTTCTGCTCTCAATCGGCTCACCATCCCGGAATCGATTCGCCTGTTTACGGGCTGAAATCCACTGAGGAGATTCTGGCTCAGGCCAAGGCGGCTGAGGCGGCGGGGGCTCGCCGGTTTTGCTTGGTGTCGCAAGGACGGGGTATTAAGTACAGCAGTCCGAAATCCGCTGAGTTTGAGCGGATTCTGGAAACGGTGCGCCTTCTTGTGGCGGAAACGAATATCAAGCCTTGCTGCGCTCTGGGCGAGGTGACGCCGGAACAGGCGCAAGCGCTTCGAGATGCCGGTGTGACGCGCTACAACCACAATCTGGAGGCGTCGGAGAATTTTTTCCCGAATATCGCGACGACGCACAGCTGGCACGATCGGGTGGAGACGGTTCGGATTCTGAAGGCAGCTGGGATTGAAGCTTGCACCGGCGGCATTCTGGGGATGGGGGAAAGTTGGGAAGATCGCGTGGATTTGGCCCTGGCGTTGCGGGAGTTGCAAGTGGAATCGGTTCCGCTCAACCTGCTCAACCCCCGCGCCGGCACTCCCTTGAGCGAGCGCCCCAAACTCCATCCTTATGAGGCTCTCAAGGCGATTGCCATTTTTCGCCTGATTTTGCCAGAACAGATTATCCGCTACGCCGGCGGGCGGGAAGCGGTGATGGGTGAGCTGCAAGCTCTGGGGCTGAAAGCCGGTATCAACGCTATGCTGGTAGGCCACTACCTGACGACCCTGGGCCAACCGCCAGAGCAAGACCGGACGATGTTAGAATCTCTGGGACTCCAGGGTGGAGAAGCGCCGGTTCCCGGACAGCTGCGCCCGGCTGGCTTTGAAATTTGAGAGTTTCGATGGGTTCAAAGTCCAGAAAGACAGCACCCATGAACAGTTCTGTCAAGGGGGAAAATCCAAAATCCCAAATCCACCTGCCTCCGGCTCTGGAATTGCTGTGGGCTGTTATTGGCTTGCTGCTGACGATTGGCTGCACTTTTCTAAAAGCCTCGATCGCCAGCCCTTTCTGGAATTGGTGGCCCTCTGGGATTCACACTCAATCCCTCGACGTCAGCTTTCAAATAGGAGCCGTGCTGCTGACCGGCTGTATGGGGGGCAAAAATGCCGGTGCTCTCTCCCAAATTGCCTACCTGGTACTGGGTTTGACAGGAATGCAGGTGTTTGATGGCGGAGGCGGTATCGGCTATCTGGCCAAACCTACCTTTGGTTATTTGCTGGGCTTTGTTCCGGGAGCCTGGGTGTGTGGCTGGCTGGCTTTTCAAACCAAGCGCCGGTTGGAGTTTCTCGCCTTAAGCTGTATTGCCGGCTTGCTGATGATTCATCTGGCCGGTTTGAGCGCTCTGGCGCTGAAATATTCCTTCCAGGAAGACTTGCTGCTGCCAGCTGCCCTCACCTATTCGCTCGATCCTTTGCCCAGTCAGCTGGCAGTAGTCTGCGCTGTCACAGTGCTGGCTTTTGTCCTGCGCCTGCTGATGTTTTATTAAGCGCTGGATTGCGCAGGCGGTTGCCCGAAAGCTACCCCAGTTACTCTTTGCTGCTTGAACTCGCTGCCAAAATGTTACACTTTTTGATAGTAATTTACGGTTAGGTCAGACAAAAGAATGTGAATTTTGGCGACGAAAAGAGAGTCAGGGCGCGGGTTGCGATTATAATATAATAAGCTGTCGCGCATTTATGGCGCAGGCTAATAGGAGGCAGAGCCGAGGGTCAGGCGTTACCAAGCGTTAGGGGCGGGGAGGGGCTTTCCGGCGGTTCGCCCCTACATCCCGCAGGGTGTCTGGGAAAGAGGGAAACTCACTTCTTATTCTTCTCTGCGCCCTCGGCGTCTCAGCGGTTCATTAAATCACTACTTCTCAGAAACTGCCACGGAGGACAAGGGAAAATGAGCGAACCGTGAGATGCAAAAGACTCAATTTAAAAATCAAAACTCTTTATCCGGATGCGCATTAAAAATCGCCTCTTCTGGGTGGCTGCCACAGTCAGCCTGATTGTAGACCGGCTGACCAAATACTGGGTCGTACAAAATTTTCAACTGAACGAGACATGGCCCCTGTGGCCCAATGTCTTTCACTTCACTTATGTCACCAACAGCGGCGCGGCGTTTAGCCTGTTTAGCGAGGGGGGAAGTTGGTTGCGCTGGCTGTCGCTGGGAGTGAGTGTGGTGCTGATGGCGTGGGCTTGGTTTGGCCCCAACTTCAATCGCTGGGAGCAAGCTGGGTATGGCTTTATCTTAGGAGGAGCGCTGGGGAATGGCATAGACCGGTTGGCTCAGGGAAAAGTAGTGGATTTTCTGGATTTTCGCCTGATACGATTTCCGGTGTTTAACTTTGCGGATGTGTTTATCAATGTGGGCATTATCTGCCTGCTAATCGTGGCATTCTGGCAAGCGCCGGCAGCAAAGCGACGGCAGTAGGGAACAGGAGGAAACTCTGCCGGCACGCCAGCCCGAGCCGTGCGTCGTGTGGCCACACGTTGAGGTGCCGGTGTTTGCGTTCCTGTCCTCAGCGGTGCCTTGAATCCCGAACAGAGGCAATCTGTGGCTTCTGAGCTAATGCGGATTACGATCGGAGGAAGAGACCGGCAATATCTGGCTGTTTGAGGCCATAAATTGCCAGCTGGTTTCTGGAAAAGCTCTTTGGCCAGCTGTAGTTGCTGCCAGACTGGCATCAATTGTGAGCGCAACTTTTGCAAGACTGGCCCATCTAATACTTGAAAACCTACCTGCATTTGGCGCATGACTTCACCCCAGCCCCCTCAACAGCCGAACCCCCAACAGCCCCGGACGATCCTCAATGCCATAACTCAAGCGGTGCAGACGATCGCTAAGGTGAATTTCGCTCAGTTGGCGCTCAAGCCCAATGCCCGGGTGGCAGAACTGTGGGTGTTCGATGCCGGTACGGGTTCCTCGGAGAAATATCCGCTGTTGGGAGACCGATACCTGCTCGGACGCAGTTCCAAATCCTCCGATATTGTGGTGCGCAACCCAGTTGTCAGCCAGACTCACCTGTCCCTGTCGCGGGACAGTCGCAAGCGCAACGCGCCTTTTATCATTAGAGACGAGAATTCCACCAACGGCATTTATCAAGGCAAGCGGCGGATTACGTCTATGGCCCTGCGCCACGGCGATGTCCTGACGCTCGGACCGCCAGAACTCGCCGCCTCCGTGCAGGTTAAGTTTGTCGATCCGCCGCCCTGGTACGTGCTCGCTTTTCGCTACACCCTTTACGGTGCCGGCGGACTCACCGCAATACTTGCGCTGTGGATTGTCGCGGAGTCTCAAAAATTCCGGGTGCGCCCCCTGCCGACCTCGGACAACGGGCCGGTGGTGGTCTACGCCCGCGATACCGTGACGCCCCTGCGCCCTCCCTACAACAATTCTCACCGAGAGCTGCGGCGGCTGTCGGACTTTTCCCGTTACCTGCCAATGGCGGTGATGGCCTCCGAGGACAGCCGCTACTACTGGCACGTTGGTGTCGATCCGATTGGGGTGCTGCGGGCGGTGACGGCCAATATTCGCGGGGGCGGCATCCGCGAAGGGGCTAGCACTATAACCCAGCAGCTGGCCAGAAGTCTGTTCCGAGACTATGTGGGGACTGAGGATTCTGCCGGTCGCAAGGTGCGGGAAGCGGTGGTGGCGCTGAAGTTGGAGTGGGCTTACAGCAAAGAAGACCTGTTAGTCACTTATTTGAACCGCGTTTTCTTGAGCCTTGACCTGTACGGGTTTGAGGATGCGGCTCAGTTTTACTTCGGCAAGTCGGCGAAGGATTTAGACCTGTCCGAGGCGGCGACGCTGGTGGGGATTTTGCCGGCACCCAACAGTTTCAATCCGGTTCAGGACTATCAGGCGGCAGTCAAGCAGCGCGATGGGGTGATCTACCGCATGCGGGCCCTGGGGATGATTACTCAGGAGGAGGCGGATAGGGCCCGCCGGTCGCGGATTGAAATTAACCCCAAAGCCAAGGAAATCCTCAGCAAGACGATCGCGCCCTACTTCTACAGTTATGTTTTTGACGAACTGGAGCAGTTACTGGGGAAGGATCTGGTTAGAGAGGGCAATTTTATTGTGGAAACTGGCCTTGACCCGCAAATGCAAAAGCTGGCTGAGGCGTCGCTGCGCAGCGCCGTGAATAATGCCGGTGCCATCTACGGATTTTCTCAAGGTGCGATTGTCACCCTCGACAGCAGCACCGGCGAAATCCGAGCCCTCCTTGGCGGCGTTAACTACCGCGAAAGTCAGTTCAACCGCGCCACTGACGCTTTGCGACAGCCCGGATCGACTTTCAAAATCTTCGCCTACACCGCTGCGATTGAGCAGGGAATCTCGCCGGAAAAGTTCTATTCTTGCGCCCCGGTGCAGTGGGGCGGCCAGTATTTTGAAGGCTGCCGTGGGGGGAGTTCAGATTTAGATATTTACGCCGGCATTGCCAAATCAGAGAATCCGATCGCCCTGCGCGTGGCTCAGGATGTGGGCCTGGAGCGGGTGGTGCAGATGGCCAGACGGATGGGCATCAAGTCTAACCTCAATCCGGTGCCGGCGCTGGTGCTCGGTCAAAGCGAGGTGAAGGTGCTCGAACTCACCGGCGCGTTTGCGGTGCTGGCCAATAACGGTGTTGGCAACCGCCCCCACGCCATCAAGCGGATTCTGGACAGCAATGATTGCAGCAATCCCAAAGATCCTAAAACCTGCCGGGTGGTTTACGACTACGCCCAAGATGGCGAAGGGAAGCGGCAAGTTATCCAGTCTTATGTGGCAGACACTATGACCGAACTGCTGCAGGGCGTCATGCAGTCGGGCACCGGTCGCAGCGCCTATTTAGGGCTGGGAGAGGCGGGCAAAACCGGCACCACTAACGACAACGTTGACCTGTGGTTTGTTGGCTACCTCCCCAACCAGCAGCTAGTCACCGGCATTTGGCTGGGGAATGACAACAACGCCCCCACTTCTGGCAGCAGTGCGCAAGCGGCGCAGCTGTGGGGAGATTACATGGGGCAAGTGGTGAAGTAGTCGCCGCGGTTTGTCAATCTTATCTGCTTGCCAGAGATTCAGGGTAGAGCAAGTCCTGACTAATGCTGTTAAACCGCAAATAAATCTCCGGGCTGTCTTTGGGGCTGATTGAGAAGGGTGCGACGAGATTGGTGGGAACCGGCTTTAATCTCATATCCGGTTAATTGCCGGGAATTAATTTCTCTCCGCCTCTCCCCTGAACCCGTTGACTGTTTATAGCGGGCAATCAACCGAACGCGATCTCAGCCGGCTTAGGTTAAGAAACCGGGTTTCTCTCTCCGTACAGACCTATTTTTCGGAGGGATTGCCAAAAGAAACCCGGTTTCTTAGATTTCAATACCGGCGCGAACGTCACCCACAGCTGCGGCCAAGCAAAGATTATCATAAACCCGCCCCTACTTGGGATTAGTTAAATAACCTAAAAAAATGTCGATATTTGTTGCGAAGCGTGAAGCGGGCGCGGTGAAGTGTGAGAATGTCAACCTAGAGGTGCTGTTTGCAGAATCTTTATTTGACTGCGCCAACCCCAGACTTACCAAGAACTCAAATTTTGTGCTAAAATTTTAAAGACATACTGTCCAGTCTCAACATTAATTTTACTGCTAATTCCGCCCTCAGAAGCGAGGAGGAGCTATGGTTCAATCCGTTGAGTATTCTCTAGACGTTATCAGGGATGAAGCCCGCCGACTGGTCAACAAGGGACTTATTAGCCGCCGGCAGCCAATTTATGCCCTCTGTCAGTACATTCCTGTCCGCGAGTGGGCTGGCGTCGAGTCGGAGTTAGAGAAAAATGACTTTTTGTTAAGAGATTGTATTCTTGACCTGCTGGGTCGTGAAGACTGGGATGAGGACTGACGCTGAAGTGGAAAACCAGCCGATCAGCCACTCCGGGCTGTGGCTGACCCGTTATATCAAGTCCGGTGGCATCCTTATTGCAAAACTCTTGTAGAACGCCGAATCGCGTCTCTCTACAATGCCGTCGCAACCGTTCATGATATTAGATCGAGTCTGGTTAATTACCCGTAATAAAATGATTGGGTAGGGGCGGGTTTATCAATATCTCGCACGGGTAGCAGAGGATTCTATAAACCCGCCCCTCTTGTCAAGACTTTTCCCAGCGGAACCAGCGCCCTGGGGTGTGAGTCCCAGCAAAATCTAACAACTCCTCGTCCCCCGGCTTTAAACACGCGAACAGCCTCAATTGTTTCACTCTCGCCCTCGCGCAACCGGCTGCGAAATCGCCCCTTGTCGGCACATGACCTCCAGCCCTTCTGGCGTCTGCAAAACGGGGGTGCCGAACGCCGCACAAAGTGACTTCATTCGCTGGCAAATCTCTGCAAACTCTTCCCCTTTGGCAAGCTGAACCCGCGCGTAGTGCAGGCGCACCGGCAGCATGCGCAGTCTTTGCCACCCACCGGCACCCACTTCCACCAAAAACACAAAAGACCAGTCGTTGCGCAGGACCGGCTCGACGGCATAATCATCCAGAAAATCGCCGGTGTCGTACAAAATTAAACCCCGCTTGTATAATTCCACACCCTGGAAGAGGTGAGCGGAATGTCCGTAAAACAAGTCAGCACCGCCATCTAAAACTGCGCGGGCGAAGTTGCGGAAATGGGGCGGTGGCGAGAGTACCATGTTCGGTCCCCAGTGTGCGGACACAACCACCATATCAACCCCAGCTTGTCGCAAGTTTTCTACTGATTCCTGAATGGTGGCGAGGAAATTGACATCGCAGCGGATTTTCTGATAGTTTGTACCAGGAGAGTCAGCACCGGCAGCAAAATCAGGCTCGTTGTCAGTCAGGGCGATAAACCCAACTTTCTTTCCGGCAATATCGAGGATTGCCGGTTCTGCAGCTTCGCTGAGATTTCGCCCCGCACCGGCATGGCGAATCCCCGCAACATCCAGATAGTGCAGGGTATCGAGCAACCCTTCATCGTCGAAATCCAGTATGTGGTTATTGGCGAGGCTGACACACCCGATGTTGCCGGCACGGAGTACCTCTAGCGCAGCCAGACCGGTTTTGAAGTAAAATACTTTTGGCGTTCGCCGGCACTTTTGAGCGTGCGGAGTGATGGCGCATTCCAGATTAGCCAACACCGCATCCGCACCGCGCAAAACGGGAAGCACATCGCCCCAAAACCACTCCGGCGAGTGGTGGGGAATCTCTTCGCTGACTCCCCTCCCCAGCATGACATCGCCAATAAATGCCAAAGTTACCGACTCTTTCATAACACCTGCGCCCCTTAGTTTTGGCAGCTCTCCCACTCTTCATTCCATGTAGAGACGCCAGATGTCGCGTCTCTACAAAAGCCCCACACCGCATTCCGGACATTCGTCTTTAACCGGTGCGATTGTCTTGCCGCATTTGGGACAGGTCACTGCCCCTGTTGCCCTTTTCAATTCAGCTTTAAGCTTTTGATAGTCCCTGTACAGGTCTTCCACGCACAAAGCCCGCCGGTAAGCCCCTTCATCGGGAATATTGTCGCAATAGTTTCCGTCCCGGCCATAATCCCTGTACAGCCGCAAAGTAGATTTCATTTTTTCGCTAAGTTCAGATTTTTATGACCTAATTACCTCAACCCTTTTTATCTGTCAGAACCTCTAATTTTTTTGAAAAATACTCTCTCTTTTCTTTCCTTGGCGAACAGGCGCGTCTTGGCGGTTTATTTAACCCCTAATTACCGACCTCAATTATAACCGCTATATGGGGATATTTTCTATCCGCAAGCATCTGGGTATCGGAGACGCGATAAATCGCGTCTCTACAAGAGAAAGAATCTGTAAACAGTGCCGTTTCCCCTCTTTCCCCCCTCGTTCCCAGCCTGTAGGGCGGAGACCAAACGGAGACTGCCCCCGGAACGAGGGTAAAACTGAATAACTAATTGCTAATCACCAATGACTGCTTTGCCAGCAGGGAGCGCACTTCATCGTCGGTGGTTTGCGAGAAGTCGTCGTACCAGAGGCTAATGGCGCGGAACGGCTCTAGCGCTCTCAGACACACGAGCTCGTCCGCCTCGGCTTTCAACTGGTTGTAAGTTGAGAGGGGCCCGACCGGCACAGCCACCGCGACCCACTTAGGCTGCTGCTGTCGCAATGTGGCAATAGCAGCACGCACAGTTGAGCCGGTGGCAATGCCGTCATCCACCAGAATCACCGTGCGATTTTGAATGTCCAAAACGGGGCGATCTCCTCGGTAAGCGCGGTTGCGGCGCTCCAATTCCTGCTGTTCTTCCGCCGCGACTCGCTCAATGCTTTCTTTGGAAATCCCCAGCTCTCGCACCACATCGGAGTTAAGCACCATCACGCCGCCCGGAGCAATAGCTCCCATCGCCAATTCTTTGTGTCCGGGGACGCCAAGCTTCCTCACCAGACAGATATCCAGTGGCGCATTTAGGGTGCGGGCTACTTGAAATCCAACGGGGACGCCACCTCGGGGAAGCGCCAGCACCAGCACGTCCGGGCGGTTGGCATAAGCTTTTAGTTGCTCAGCCAGCAGTCGCCCCGCTTCAGTTCGATCTCGATATCGCATCTTCATCATCTCACCTCCATAGACTGAGGGGGCTGCAAAAGGAACTAAGCCGGTCGGGCAATTCCCTCTCCTGTCAGCTTACGACAGTTTCCAGCCCTTCTGTC
>CAZJNL010000092.1:0-10140 GCA_964546515.1 uncultured Oscillatoria sp. | reverse complement strand
CGCCGAAAAACCCGCCCCTATCCCGATGGAATTCGCCAAAAGTCTCTTACTTTTCGTACTGTTCGTAAGCCGCGACAATCCTTTGCACCAGCGGGTGGCGCACCACATCTGCCTTAGAGAGGTGACAGAAAGCAATCCCCTCAACATTTTGCAGGATTTTCAGAGCCACGTCCAGACCCGAGGGCTGGTTAGCCGGCAAATCGGTCTGAGTGATGTCGCCGGTGACCACCATGCGGGAGCGGAACCCCAAGCGGGTGATCACCATTTTCATCTGAGCCGGTGTCGTATTTTGGGCTTCATCCAAAATCACAAAAGAGTTATTGAGGGTGCGACCCCGCATGTAAGCCAAGGGAGCCACTTCAATCACGCCCCGTTCCATCAGACCGGCAATTTTTTCCGGCTCGATAAATTCGTAGAGGGCGTCGTAGAGGGGGCGCAGGTAGGGATTGACTTTCTGCTGCAAATCTCCGGGAAGGAAACCCAGTCTCTCACCTGCTTCTACTGCAGGTCGGGTGAGGATCAGCCGCTCGTACTGATTGGCCAGCAGGGCGGAAACAGCCAGGACTGCCGCCAGGAAAGTCTTGCCGGTGCCGGCGGGACCGATACAGAACGTCAGGTCGTGGGTGCGCACCGCTTGCACGTACTGCCGCTGGCGGAAGGTTTTAGCGCGGATTTCGTCACCGCGACGGGTTTTGGCCAGGACGTCTTGCCGCAAATCGCGCAATTCGTCCTGCCGGTGGGTGTCTATGGCGTGGCGGGCGGTGAGGATATCCACCTCGGAGACACTCTTGCCGTATTTCCAGAAGTCTTCCAGCTCGCCCACCAGCCGGCGGCACAGCTCCACTTGATTGGACGTTCCGGAAATAAGTAATTCTTGCCCCCGCAGTACCAGTAAAGCCCCGGTTTGCCGCGACAGGATTTTCAGATTTTCTTCTTGATTACCGCTGAGCGCGATAGCGCTATCAATGCTCGGCAACTGAATCGTCGTGCCGTCTGTCATGCCAACATTCTTCTCCCAACTTTTGCCCAATTGCCCTTTGCCAGTTTGCCACAAAAAACCTGTGATAAAACACCAGGAGCCTGGCGATTGCTCTAGCCTCTCAGGCGTCTATTTCAGCAGGACACCCCACCAGGCACGGGGGCAGGCACGGGGGCCTGCCCCTACAGGTTCTAGCAGATCACCATTTATTTTAACCTGTGCGCTTGCGGGCTGCTTCCGCGAGTGCGCTGGCGACGGAGGCTGGGCTTTTCCTAGCGTTCCCGAAGCGCGAGGTAGGAAAGAATGCCTGCCTTCTGAATTTTCTGCTTGAAGCGTCTTAGCGCCGAGTCAATGGACTTATTTTCTCCTGTAGGAACTTCTGCGACTTGCTGCTTTCACCTCCTCGCAACCATCGTGCAGTTAAGTTCCCGGTTTCGGGGCGCTTTTGCTGTCTGACTCCATTTTATCTAGAAACCGCCAGAATACCTCCTACCGAAGGCGGGAGGGCGAGCGAGGGCGGGACGTAGCGTGTTGACTTTTCTCAACCCCATCTGCGACGGTGCAAATATTGGCCTGAAGGCCGCCCCGGCAGACCTCGGTGGCACTTCCCTTGCTGCTGCGAAATCAATCAGGCGAAAAGGTTTTTCTTGACACGCCCATCCCTAAACAGGTAGTGCGTAATAAGTAGTGATTTTTTTGAAACGCTTGGGCACAAATGGCGAGGGAAGGATAAGAAGAGTAGCTCTCTACCTTTCCTCTCCCTTTTTTATTGAGGAATATCACAATTGATGGCAGCGTGCTGTCAGCCTTTCGCCAAAGGCGGGATGGGCTGTAATGAAACCTCGATGCTGTAATTGAAATAAAAAATATGGATGGGTTGCTGACAGGTACTGACCCTGACAGAGAGGCTAATTTCCATCTCAGTTCCCGAGATATTTCTGTTCAGGGAGCTGTTCTGTCCGCTTACTGTCGCACGATAGATGGAAGGATGCTAAGCCAGATAACCCTAAATAGAAGATACTGTTGGCGAATCCGTCAAGGGTGACACCCACATTGGCTCCCGTCGCACGCCTCCTGTATCCATATCCGGTCAATTGCCCCTAATTAATTTTTCTATCCCTCTTCCTATGTCCTCTTCCTTCTTGGCGGACGCATGCGTCTACCCTGCGGGAAGCAGATCCGCGCGTCTATGGCGGTTCATTATTAACGCTTAATCAATCAGACGTAATATTACCGCCCCTCTCTCCGGCTCGGTCGAGGCTTATGATGGGGATTGACCCCATATCAATTCGCCAACAGTCTCATGGAATTGAGAATATTGATGGAGTCCTGACGTACACAGGTGATCCCTAGGTTAAAGTTTGGCTCCACAAGTCAGAATTTGAGAAAAGAAACCCGCCCGGGCGCACCGGGCGGGCTTTTTGGCACCCGCTCCAGACACCCAAAACATTTAATGACTTATAGCGGACAAGCACATGGATGGAGCACAACCCCATCTGAGTAGCTTCCGCCACCGACGATCTATTGCCTGTACCTCATGCGAAGGAAAATCGCTGTGTGGTGATATTCTTCTGCCCAAAAGGAAATAAAAAATACCCCACAAGGGAGTGAATTACAGCAAAGGCACTTGCAAGCCACCTTGACAGTTCAACAGAAGTGTGGGCTGCCGGCAGTTCAGTACCGCCCTTCTCTTGCCTTGCAGGGGAAGGAACAGAGACTCTTTGGGGGAAATAGAGGATGAATCAAGAAAATCCGGTTGCGGCTACCCCCCGGAAACAGGGGGGTTTGGGGGATCGCCTGCCAAAGAGCGACCCTTTTCCTCAATTAACTCGAACCGCGAGGGCGGGATCTCGGAGAAGACCTGGGGACACTTGACCGGCGGGCTTGAGGTTTTGGCCCTTTGGGTGCCGACGAGCGACTGGGCGGCGGAATATCCCGCCCCCCTGCAATACCACCGTAGATATCCAGATAGACCGATTGGCCCGCAGCCTGGGCAGACGCTTCCAGCACTGTGCGGATCGCCTGAATGTTGCGTCCGCCCCGACCGAAGACACGGCCTTTATCCTCCCCTTCTAAGGCCACGCGGAGCCAGACCCTAGGCCGGCTGGCTGACATTTCGCAATCCACTTTCAAGGAATCCGGCGAGTCTAAAAAGGGCTCGACTAAAAACCGTACCAGTCCAGCGTAGTCTGCGCCGGCATTGGCGGGTTGGGACTCGAAGTTTGCAGATAAATCAGCCACTGACTTGCTCGAAGATATTCGCTTTTTTGAGAATGCTGCGCACAGTCTCCGTAGGTTGGGCTCCCTGTTTCAGGCGGTTGACAATCGCTGGCTCGTTTAGCTTGGTTTCATTCGTTCTGGGGTTGTAGAAGCCCAGTTCTTCCAGAGGACGCCCATCCCGGCGAGAGGTGCTGTTTATCGCTACGATTCGGTAGCTGGCTTCCTGCTTTTTGCCGTATCGCTTCAATCGCAGTTTGATCATGTTGATGTTGATGCCTTGTACTCCAGTTATGATTTTAAGCTATCAGCTATCCGCTATCAGCTTTTAAATTTCACCGGCTTGAGCCGACCATTATACCACTTGAAAGCCAGCAGCCGCAAGCCTAACACAGCTGCCGGCTGAAAGCTTCTGGCATCCTTGCTGGGGAGCGACCGCTAAAGCGTCCCGAACCCCTTCTTTTTCTTTTCCTTTTTCTTTTTCTTCTGAGGGTTCGCGCCTCCGGGGTAGCCTCGCCAGCCCGGTTGTGGCGGGCGGTTGCCGCCCCAAGGCCCGCCGGCCATGCCCCCCATTCCCGGCAATTGACCCTGACCCATCTGCTGCATCAGCGTGCGCATCTTGGTGAAATCAGTCACCAGCTTGCTGACTTCCGCCTCACTGTAGCCCGAACCGCGAGCGATGCGGCGGCGGCGGCTGGGAGTTCCCGCCAGCAAATCCGGTTGGCGGCGCTCCTCAGGCGTCATGGAATTAATCATCGCCTCAGCCTGTTTCAGCTGGGCTTCTCCCTGCTGCAGCTGGTCGTCCGTCAGCTTGTTCATCCCCGGAATCAGCTTCAGCAGACCGCCGAGAGACCCCATGTTCTTCATCAGCCGCATCTGCTTGAGGAAGTCGGTGAAGTCAAACTTAGCCGTGAGGATTTTCTCCTGCATCTTCTCGGCATCTGAGAGATCGACGGCCTCAGCGGCTTTCTCCACCAAGGTGACGACATCCCCCATACCCAGAATCCGAGAAGCCATCCGGTCTGGATAGAAGGGTTGCAGCGCTTCCACCTTTTCGCCGACGCCGACAAACTTAATCGGCGCTCCCGAAACCCGCCGCACCGACAGCGCCGCACCCCCCCGGCTGTCCCCATCCAGCTTAGTCAGGATAGCGCCGGTGATGCCAATCCGCTCGTGGAAGGTGCGGGTGAGAGAAGCCGCTTCCTGACCCGTCATGGCGTCCACCACCAGCAGGGTTTCGTGGGGCTTGACAGTTTGCTTAATCCGTGCTAGCTCTGCCATCATTTCCTGGTCGATTTGCAGGCGACCGGCAGTATCAATAATCACGGTATCCACAGCGTCTGCTTTAGCCCGCTCGACGCCAGAGCGAGCGATCTCCACCGGGTCAGTGCCGGTGCCCATTTCAAACACCGGCACCCCAATTTGCTTGCCCAGAGTCACCAGCTGGTCAATAGCAGCTGGGCGGTAGATGTCAGTAGCCACAAGCAGGGCGCTGCGATTCTGCTTGCGCAAGTGTAAAGCCAGCTTAGCTGACGCCGTGGTTTTGCCGGTGCCCTGCAACCCAGCCATCAGCACAATCGTCGGGGCGGAATCAGCTGTGGCCAGGGGGACATTCGTTTCCCCCATCACAGCCACCAGTTCGTCATGGACAATCTTGACGAACTGCTGAGCCGGTCGCACGCCGGAGAGCACCTCCGCTCCCTGCGCCTTAGCTTCCACCTCGGCAATAAATTCCTTAACCACCTGAAGATTCACATCCGCTTCCAGGAGGGCGCGGCGGACATCCCGCAGAGCCTCTTGGATGTTGGACTCGGAAATCTTGTCCTGACCCCGCAGTTTTTTCCAGGCACCTTCTAAGCGTTCAGCAAGGGCGTCAAACATAAATCGATATGGCCTAGCTAGTTCCTAAACTATAGTGACACTTCCGAGGGGGGCGGGTTTATCCCACCCTCTCGTTGGCTGACAGATATTTCGGCGAAGCCGAACCTACAGGTTAACGCCCGAGAAAGGCTCAGGCTTCTAACCGACTCTGGCAGTCTAGCCCGCTCCCATCTGGGAACCCTGGTGCCTTTTGGCAGCTGGGGGTTGACAAATTCCCGTTCTTAACCAGATTTGAGGACTTAAGCGAATCGCCGCCAGCCTCCCACAACAGGTTTTACCTGCGCCGTGAATTATGAGTGCGGGCCAAAAGTTTGTTGGGCCAAACCCCACACCGGATCTTGACTGGTCTGGATATTCCGGGGAAAGTATAGCACGCTTCCAACCCAAGAATTCAGGTGGCGGCGCTTTCACCCCCATTCTCCTTAAGGGGAATGGGAATTCCCGGTATGTTCTTTCAACCCAACGAGCGATGTCCAGAAAGCGTCCCGCCCGAGGGATTTGCAGGCTGACCCGCTTTGGAAGCAGGTGAGCGCAGCTTGCAAGGGCGGTTACTCAACAAATTTTGCAGGTTTTGGCACTTCGGGAAAAATTTCTCCCCAATCCCGCCAACGAACGCAGCGTTTCGGGCCCGGGAACAGAACCCCGACTGGCGCGAACCAATTGCCAAGCGCTCCTCTGTGCGGGCAGGCAGATTCGACTGGCGCGTGCTGTGTTACCCTCTTATGCTAGTAGGATGCATCTATCTTCACAAAACAACCGCGAGGGCTTTGAGCCGGTGTGACATTCCGGGCGCTAGCATTGAATTGGCTCTGCCGTACCGCTCCTCATAAAACTGGGATCGCGCATGGCCCTGACCAGCAGGCTGAAAATCTCTGGCGCATGATTCTGCTATCTGTAAAAAAAACTTTGTTGCTCTACCAATAGGAACAAAACAGTTAAGAACAGCGTCAACCGGCACCTTGCCTGGGATAAAAGGCAATCGTTTTTACCGCCCCGTAAAGTGTCGTTGCTGTCTCCTCCCGAGAGCGCAATCGCCAGCCCTGTTGCCGGTGAATAATTCACTGTCTGCGCCGCCTTCAAACAGTACAAATACTTCTCATACCCGACTGGCACTGATGTAACTGTTCCCGAACCCGGTACTAAGAAAGGTGGTCCGACAAATAGCGGGCGTACAGTAAGGTTAAAGCCCCAAACCTTAAAGACTTATAAAGGTAAACCTAGAACCTGTTCGATCAAATTTACTCTGGTTTTAAAGAGCGTTACGATCTCTCAGGCTTTAGGTCAGATGCTGACTAACAATCAGCCGGATACCTGGAAGCTTGAAGGGGGGCGCACTTATCCCTTCGTTGCCAACACAACCAAGGGTGTATTACCCGGTTGTGTTTGAACTAGCCTAGCCCCCTAGGGTGGCTTTATCTTTTGAGGCTTTGGGACAAGCATAAAGAAAACCCCTGAGTTACTTTCTCAGGGTTCTTTTATTTGATTAATTTGTGAGCTTACAGCGAGCGTACCGGCGGCTTGCTAAGGTCTGGAGCTATTAAGTCCTCTGGCTGATCAAAATAATGATCGTAGATCATCTTGACTGACGTGCCGCACAGACGTGCTACTGAATCAGGTGATAACCCGTGCTCGAATATCGCTGCTGTTATGAAAGTGTGGCGAGTGCAGTAAGGCTTAAGGTAGCGACGTATCTTGCCTTCTTGTGCCAGTCGCATAACAATGCCTGGAGTAATGGTGTTATCGCAGGACTGCCCATACCAGAGATTGAGAACAGATCGGTTAGCCACCCGCTTGCCTTTCGTATTTACAAACACCGGAGCATCAGGTTTAGCATTAGGTTTAGCAGCCTTCATCTCCTTAAGTAACTGGCATAGGCGTGAATCAGCCCCTGTAGGGAATATACGGCGAGAGTCATCTGTTTTACCCTTCCTGTGAATGCCTTCTACATACCCTTTATCAAACCGTATCTGAGTGCAGTTAGGGCTGATGTCGCTCCAGTTTAGTGCGAAAGCTTCACGCTTGGCGACAGTCGGTGAGGAATAGGAACTCTATCAGGTTAGCGTAATGGTTGCGAGTGGGATGTTGACGGAATGCGTCAATGATAGTATACGCTTCCTGCATATTGAACGCCACAGGCTTTTTCTTGCCGTTAACCAGTTGGAAGCCTTCCTCATCTACATGCTCAGAGGTAGTTAGAGAGGTAATAGGTGCGTAAGTAGATTTTGGAATCCCCATCTCTACCTTGATGTCATCAGCTAACCCCTTGAAAGGGTTCTTCTCACCGTAGGGATTGCAACCGTACCGGATAGCCCAATCAACGCAACGGTCAATTGCTTTTAAGGTTGTGCGATGTGAGAAGAGCGGTTTTCAGTTAACCTAGCTACCAAATCAGATGGTGTATCGGCGGCTTTACCAGCATCCTTCAAAGATTTGATAGATTTCTTGTAGGTACTGTTGTAAGTCACCTCACTGCTCTGACCACTTGACAGTAGAAACTGAACCCACTTCTCAAATAGTGCGAGTAAAGTCAGTTTGGGGGGAGTGTCAGTTCCTACTAGTTTTAAGTGGGTTTGAGGCACAAGGCCGCTAAGGTGAGGTCAAAGGTGCCAGTGCCGGCGATCGTGGGATAGGTACGCTAGCGAAATCTTGGATGCTACTGTTTGGGCAAACTTAAGGTTATCAGGGTTGTAGGGGAGCGGTCGGCTGACACGCTTCTGCGGGACGTTCCATAAAGCTAGACTCCACTGACGGGGGATATTGAGACGGATACGCCCCTCATAGTTCTCTATCCCTACAGTATTCTTGGATGCTTTGGTTTTCTCTTTGATCTTGGAAGCGGATTTAGACTTTGACTTGTTGGAAGCTTTACTTTGAGCCATAGTGGTATTTACCTGGTTGTAACTGAATTACAAGTGGGAAGGGGGTTGAGTAGGTAAGTAGCCTGCTTAACCCCATTGCTTATGCTACACAGCGTAACAGGGGTAGCCTGTCAAGTCAAGTACCTAGCACTACTTAAACTGATTACAGCAGTAGTGGTATGGGGTGCCATCCGCATTAGTGGAGGGGGCTGTGTATCACGTCTGGGGTACTATGTCAATCCCCCGGTAGTTTAAATCCACCTCTAGGCAGCCTGGTTACTGTAGTTAGGGGGTAGAACTGTAGTTAGGGGGTAGAACTGTAGTTAGGGGGTAGTGCCGTCTTATAGCGTGTAACGCTTACCTGTTAAAGGATTCAACGATCTACCCTTTAAGGTTGAGTAGTCTACTGATCAAAGACTCAAACTGAGCGATCTTAAAAGAAGCCTGAATTTAAAATACGCTGGGGGCTAGGGTTTCCAACGCACTTAAGGTTTTGCAGGAAGCGGAACGGCGCAGTTGGGGACTGCCGCCCGAACCGATTGTTTTTGCTGAGGTCTACCCGCTGTATGGCATTTCTGACATTCGGGCCTCCTCAGAGGAGCGCAACCAGGCCATCCAAGCGGATTTGCTAGACCAATTTCGGTTGGGGCTAGCGGTGGTGGAAGCAGTTTGCCAATCCCAAGAAACCGCCTTGGGGGAAAAGCTGCGGCTGGATGTGTTCCATTATATGGAGCCGTTGCAGGGCCAAGTGACTGTTGATCCTGGAAGTACCGCTACCGAGTATGTTAAAGAACACCTGGAAATCTACTTTGACTACTTTGCCCAGTGCGGGCCGGCTGCTTTAGGTGCTGTGGAAGCCTACCGGCTTGGCTGCGCCAACGATCACGGGTGTGTTTACGTCGCCCGCGCCCGCGCTTGACCAGACAATAAACCAGATTAACCTGCTGCTGCGGGAAACTTGGGAGCGCTGGCAAGTCGTCAGTATGCTATAATAAATGGAAATGGCGAGGCGACTATTAGTCCGTTGAATCCTGGAAACGGGATTGAAAGGCGGAGGACTATTAGTCAGCTGAATCCTGGAAACGGGATTGAAATGACGCCCAGACGCTTGCCTCGCATCACCCAACCGGGCGTGCTGATCTTGGTCTACTCCACTGACGCCGAGTGGGCGCAATACCAAGAGTACCTGCGCGCTCGCTCGCTCGTGAAGGGTGGGTGGATACGGAAATTCATACGCGGCATGGCTTTTGCAACTGCAAGGGGCTCCTGCCGGCACCCGAAAAGCAGCCCGACCCCAATCTTAACGGGTCAGCTGCCAGCGGCTAGCCTGAAATTATATTACATATAATTTGCATATTTCTAACTCAGGCTAGCGGAGGTACAGATGCTATGATCAACCATCGCCATTTTCTTTGAATACCCAGTACACCTGATATTAATATGCAAATTAAATGCATATAAACTCAGCCTGCTCCCGACGGTGAGCCAGCCGCACTACTCCAGGTGCCAGACTTCATTCTCCAACTGGCGACAGCCTTTGAGACCCAAGCTGGGATTTTTGCGATATTCTTCCTCTGGCACCCACACACTGACCGTCCGAGCGGACGCTACCGAATAGAGGTATTCCACCTTTGGGTCGTAATTCAAGCCCACTCTCAAATTCGAGAAATCGTCCTCACAAATCTCAAAACCAAACCGGACTACAATCTGAGCCACTAAGCACTCAGGTGTATCACAGTATTCACCAGCTGTCTCTCTCTCTTGCCAAAATTTCTCTAGGAATGGTTTAAGGATGCGCCGCACTTTTTCGGGGCTGCCATTCCGACTGGCATAGATGATTGCAGGATTCCCTTCAACAATAATGTGACAGGGGGTGGCCATCTGTTTGACTCCTAGTCTTCTGTTGATTGCCGCTCGCTCGGGCGGTGAGATGGGCTATCTTGATATGAAAAACTTCAGTCTGCCCATCTGAAACCATTAGATCACAATCTGATAGCACGTTAGTAGGAGTGTTTTGAGTGAACGCAGCTGAGAAGGCCCGGAGCTTTGAAGTGGCCAGCAAAATCGCGGCAGTGGTTAATTTATTCAAGTCCGAGTTTCCCGGTGCCAGGGCCGATCTCAAACCCTGGATGAATGACCCGGACACTCAGGAACTGGTCGATCCCGATTCCATCGACATCGGTTTCCATTTCCCGGGCTGGAGCC
>CAZJNL010000091.1:0-10181 GCA_964546515.1 uncultured Oscillatoria sp. | reverse complement strand
CTATACTCATGCTCGGCCCGAGTACCGTACCCCCTTTTATCTACTTTAACTTCTGAAAACCATGAGAGATCGCGAATTTCTACTTCTCGCTGTTTTAGTTACGCTCGGTTTGATATCTTTCAATTTTCCTTTATTCCTCAAGAACTTAGCCTCAAGTCAGTTCGCCAGCCCCCAAATTAAAGAAGCCGCCCAGAAAGTCAAGCTGTCGGGGTTCAGAAAAAGCGAACAAGAGTTTTGGAGCCACATTAAAACTGTTAATTTTGACACAAACGAGGAAGATTCAGAAACTGATGCGGGAGAAAAAACGCCCGATAGCAAACCAGAAAACCGACCCATTCCCCCTCAACCCACTGAAAAGCCAAAGCCGGCCCAAATCAAGGCGAAACAGGAGAAACCTTATTCTCGCTTTTTATTTATTGGAGATTCCATCATGTTTGACCTGGCCACTGCGGTGCAGTACAGCCTGCAAAAATCCTATAACATCAGGCAGACCAAATTGGCTTACAAAGTATCTACAGGATTGAATCGCATAGATTATTACGACTGGTATGCTAGAACCGGCAAACTCATCAAATCTTACAAGCCGGATGTGCTTGTGGTTATGTTTGGGGGAAATGACAATCAAGACATAAAAGATTTTCAGGGCAAATACAGAGTTATCCTTACAGACGAATGGAAAAAGGCTTATCGAGAAAGAGTGGACAGGTATGCAAAATTAGTTTCCTCATCGCCTTCTATCAGAAAAGTCTATTTTGTGGGGCACCCCAAAACTAGCCATGTCGGATATTACCGATTTTTTAATACCATCAATGAGATTTACAGAGATGTGGCTAAATCTTATCCTAAAGTAGAATTTATTTCGGCTTGGGATGCGTTCTCTGTGGCAGGTAAATACGCTCCAATTGTGGCGGATAAATCAGGTAAGAAGAGATATGTAAGGGTCAGTGATGGCGTACATTTTACCATTCATGGGGCAATAATAATGAGCGATTTAGTGATTGATAGCATGGTGCGCGATAAAATTTTAAAAGCGCCAAGCAAACCTTCTAAAAAGTAAGACTTTGCCTCGCCCATAATAGCGCGTAACGCTGCCTCGATTTTGTACCGCAGACAAACGGTGACAGTCGCGGATAAAATTCCCCCATATCTGCGTTCATCTGCGTACCCTGCGGGAAGCCCTTCGGGCTACATCTGCGGTTAAAATAAACCGGCTTAGCGACTGCCGGCTAAAGCGGTTTGCTGCCGGTATCTGTAATATGCAGCACAAGCGCCTTCCGAGGAAACCATTGGAGCGCCGAGGGGGTGTTCCGGGGTGCACCGGCTGCCAAACGCGGGACATTCATGAGGCTTCTTCACCCCCTGCAAAACCAGCCCGCTGAGGCACTCCGGAGATTCCGCGCTGCGCACACCGCTGAGATCGAACCGGCGCAATGCGTCAAATTGAGCGTATTTCTCCCGCAACCCCAAGCCGCTTTGAGAAATCTCGCCAATTCCCCGCCACTGGCGCGGTACAATCTCGAATATTTCCTGAATCAGCTGCTGTGCTGGCTCGTTGCCAAGTCTGCGCACAGACCGGCTGTACTGGTTTTCCACTTCCGCCCGCCCTTCTTGCAGCTGCTTGACGCACATATAAATGCCTTGCAGAATATCCACCGGCTCAAACCCCGTCACCACAATCGGGATGCGGTACTTGGCGGCAATCGGCTCGTATTCCGTATAGCCCATTACGGTGCAGACGTGACCGGCTGCCAAAAATCCTTGAACGCGGCAATCAGGAGAAGAGAGAAGAGCATCCATTGCCGGTGGAACGAGCACATGAGACACCAGCATCGAAAAGTTTTTTACCCCTTGCTGGTGCGCCTGGTGTACGGCCATCGCGGTAGCCGGTGCCGTGGTTTCAAATCCCACGGCGAAGAACACTACTTCTTTAGCGGGATTCGAGCTGGCGATTTTCACGGCATCCACCGGCGAGTAGACGATGCGGACATCCCCACCGGCAGCTTTAACCGCCAGCAGGTCTTTTTCGGTTCCCGGCACCCGCAGCATGTCGCCAAACGAGCAAAAGATAACCTCTGGGCGACCGGCGAGCTCCACCGCTCGGTCTATCAGCTCCACCGGCGTGACGCACACTGGGCACCCCGGTCCGTGGATCAGGGTGATTGTGTCGGGCAGCAGCTCGTCCACCCCGAATTTCACGATAGAATGGGTTTGCCCGCCGCAGATTTCCATGATTGTCCAGGGCTGGGTTGCCAGCTCGGCGATCGCTCGCGCATAGCGTTGCGCCGCTCCGGCGTCGCGGTACTCATCAATAAACTTCATCAGCCTACTCAGAAAAGGTCTAACTTTTGTTATCTACAATACAGAGCCACCCTAGTATTTTATACTAAACTTTCAGGAAATAGTTAAATTCAATGGTCGGATATCCCGACTCAAACATAGCAATAGCCGGCCATTCAAACAACCTCTCTGTTGCTTTAGTCCGCTTTTCGCCAGCGGTTTTGGCCGCTGGCCGCCCAGTGTAAAGAAATATAAATAAATGTAAAAATCTGGATAAATTCCTGAAATCGCCTCTCTTAGCTGGGTAGAATAGGAGTGGCACAGGAGTCAAAGAGAACTGTGCGAGAAATACGGGGACATAAAGAACAATGCAAGAACATTGGAAAGATTTTGTGGCGGGTAAATGGATGGAAGAGATCGACGTTCGGGATTTCATCCAAAAGAACTGCACCCCCTATGAAGGAGACGAACTGTTTTTGGCGGCTCCCACTGAGCGAACTCAAATGCTCTGGGATAAAGTGAAATTTTTGATGCAGCAAGAACGGGAAAAAGGGGTATTGGATACCGACACAAAAATTGTGTCAACCATCACATCCCACAGTCCCGGTTACATTGCGCCCGACTTAGAGCAGATCGTTGGGTTGCAAACAGACAAGCCGCTGAAGCGAGCCATCATGCCTTTTGGCGGTATCCGCGTGGTGAAAAGCTCCCTGGAAGCTTATGGCTACAAACTAGACCCGCAGACGGAAGAGATATTTACCAAGTACCGCAAAACCCACAACGAAGGGGTTTTCGACGGCTACACGCGCCCGATGAGAAAAGCGCGGCACTCGGGGATCATCACCGGCTTGCCAGACGCCTACGGTCGGGGCCGGATTATCGGCGACTACCGGCGAGTGGCACTCTACGGAATAGACCGGCTGGTTGCCGACAAGAAAAAGCAGCTGGAATCCCTGGAAGTCGAAGAGATGACCGAGGCGGTTATCCTGCAGCGGGAGGAAATTTCAGAGCAAATTCGCGCCCTGAAAGAACTCAAAGAAATGGCAGCCGGCTACGGATGTGATATCAGCCAGCCGGCAGGAAATGCCAAAGAAGCAGTACAGTGGACTTACTTCGGTTACCTGGGCGCAGTCAAAGAGCAGAATGGTGCGGCGATGTCCTTGGGGCGGGTTTCGACCTTCCTGGATATCTATTTCGAGCGCGACCTGAAAAACGGCACGCTGACAGAATCCGAGGCGCAGGAGATTCTCGACCATTTTGTGATGAAGCTGCGCATGGTGCGCTTCTTGCGGACGCCGGACTATAACGAGCTGTTTTCAGGAGATCCCACCTGGGTAACGGAAGCGATTGGCGGCATGACAGAAGATGGAAAAGCGCTGGTTACCAAGACGAGCTTCCGCTTCTTGCACACGCTTTACAACCTCGGGCCGGCACCCGAACCGAATTTAACCGTATTGTGGGATGAAAACTTGCCGGCTGCCTTCAAGCGTTTCTGCGCCAAAGTTTCAGCTGACACCAGCTCGATTCAGTACCAAAACGACGAGTTATTGAGGGGCTACTACGGCGATGACTACGGGATCGCTTGCTGCGTTTCCGCCATGCGCATTGGCAAGCAGATGCAATTTTTTGGTGCCCGCGCTAACCTAGCCAAAGCACTGCTGTATGCCATTAATGGCGGGAAAGATGAAAAATCGGGCGAACAGATTGGGCCTGTGTTTGCGCCGGTGGCGTCGGAATACCTGGATTATGACGAGGTGAAGGCTAAATTTGACCGGCTGCTGGACTGGCTTGCCAACCTGTATGTCAGCACGCTGAATGTCATCCACTACATGCACGACAAATACTGCTACGAACGCCTGGAATTTGCCTTGCACGACCGGGATATCTTGCGGACAATGGCTTGCGGAATTGCCGGTCTGTCCGTGGTGGCGGACGCCCTGTCAGCGATCAAGTATGCGAAAGTCAAGGTGATTCGCAACGAGAGCGGGTTGGCGGTTGATTATCAAGTCGAAGGCGACTATCCCAAGTACGGGAATAATGATGACCGGGTTGACAGCATCGCCAGCGATGTGGTAAGCTGTTTTATGAACAAACTCCGCCAGCAAAAAACGTATCGCAACGCGGTGCCAACCCAGTCGGTGCTCACCATCACTTCCAACGTCGTGTACGGCAAGAAAACCGGCAGCACGCCCGACGGGCGCAAAGCCGGCGAACCGTTTGCGCCGGGGGCGAACCCCATGCACGGACGGGATACCAAGGGCGCGATTGCATCCCTCGCCTCAGTCGCCAAAATCCCTTACGAGCACGCCCAGGATGGGATTTCTTACACATTCTCTATCGTGCCGCAGGCGCTGGGCAAAACAGAGGAGGACAAACTCAACAACCTGGTGGGGATACTCGACGGTTATTTCCACGAGGGCGGGCATCACATGAACGTCAACGTTCTCAATCGCGAAACGCTTTTAGAAGCGATGGAGCATCCTGAGAAATATCCCCAGCTGACTATTCGGGTATCTGGCTATGCCGTTAACTTCATCAAGCTGACGCGAGAGCAGCAGCTGGATGTCATTAAACGGACATTCCACGAGCGGCTCTAGCCGTTAGGAAGGTGTGAAGAAACCGGGTTTCTTCTGCGAAACCCGGTTTCTGGACAGGTAAAAAGACGGGCGAAGGTGAAAGCAGCGGCTGTTTTTTTCCCTCACCCCACACAGCAATTCCACTTACAGGTAAATAGGAGAATTTTTCATGTTAACTGGATCTCCTCTCTCCCAGTCCGATCGGGCGCTGCTAGAACGCTGCGCCACCGCGAAACTTTGTCTTAAAGTTGGCAAGTTTGTGGGGAAAATTCACTCCATAGAAACCTGTGGGACAGTAGACGGGCCAGGTCTGCGATTCGTAATTTTTACTCAGGGCTGTCCCCTGCACTGCCTCTACTGCCACAATCCCGATTCCCGCAATTGCGAAGGCGGGAAGGAGGTTACGGTTGATGAGCTGATTGAGGAAATTCAGAAGTATCGCTCCTATATGCGCTTCTCCGGCGGGGGCGTCACAGTCAGCGGCGGTGAGCCTTTAAGACAGCCTGAATTTGTCAGGGAAATCTTCAAGCGCTGCAAAGAACTCGGTATCCATACGGCACTCGACACTTCTGGCTTCGCCCGGTTCCATCTGGTGAAAGATGTGCTAGAATATGTAGATTTGGTGCTGCTGGATATTAAGTCTTTCGAGCCGGCAACCTACTTAAAGGTCACGGGCGTTGCCCTGGAACCCACTGTCAAGATCGCCCAGTATCTGAGTGAAATTAAAAAGCAGGTGTGGGTTCGGTTTGTATTGGTTCCTGGTCTAACGGATGCCCCGCAGAACGTTGAAGGTCTGGCCAAGTTTGTTGCCGGTTTGCGCAATGTAGAAAAAGTGGAAGTGCTGCCCTTTCACAAAATGGGCGAATACAAGTGGGATATGCTAGGATATGATTATCAACTCAAGGACACAGAGCCGCCCTCGCCAGAATTAGTGCGTCAAACCGCAGACATTTTCAGACGCTACGGGCTTAAAGTCCAGTGAAGTTTGCCTGAAACCGGCACCCCGCTCCAGATTTTAGGCAGGAGGTTAATATGAAGTACAGGCGTGTTCAGATCGCCCGTCCAGGCGGGCCCGAAGTTTTGCAAGTGGTTGAGGAGGAACTTCCAGAACCAAATGCTGGGGAAGTTCGCCTGAAAATCCTGGCGACTGGGGCAGCTTTTACGGATGTGCTGATGCGCGAAGGACTTTATCCGGGGGTGCCGGCAGTGCCTTACGCACCCGGTTACG
The DNA here is from genome assembly GCA_964546515.1 of uncultured Oscillatoria sp. Classification (GTDB taxonomy): domain Bacteria; phylum Cyanobacteriota; class Cyanobacteriia; order Cyanobacteriales; family Oscillatoriaceae; genus Oscillatoria. The sequence continues at coordinate 4,100 of CAZJNL010000091.1, read as the reverse complement.
ATCTTGTCGGGATTGTGGATAAAATCGGCGCTGGGGTGTCGAATTTGCAGTTGGGGCGGGTGGTGGTTGCTTTAACAATTGTAGGGGGCTATGCTGAGTATATTTGCTTGCCGGCAGGGGAATTAGTGCCGGTGCCTGAAGGGGCCGATCCGATTGAAGCTTGCTGCCTGCCTTTGAGCTATGTCACCGCTTACCAAATGCTGCACCGGATTGCCGGTGTCAAGTCAGGCGAGCGCATCTTAATTCACGGCGCAGCCGGTGGTGTCGGCACAGCACTGCTGCAACTCGGCCAACTGGCAGGGTTGGAGATGTGCGGAACAGCTTCTAAATCCAAACATGAATATGTGTCCCGTTTGGGAGGAACCCCCATCGATTACAAGAACGAGGATTTTGTAGAGCGCATGCGAGAAATTGCCGGTGACGGCGCAGACGCGGTTTTTGATGCCATTGGCGGCTGTAACTTGATGCGCTCTTACCAGACGCTGCGTGCGTCTGGAAGGTTAGTCAGTTACGGCGTTTCCTCAGCTGTCGCCGGCAAGCAAGGCAAATTGCTGAAGGCGGCGTCGAGTTTCGCGCTGCTTGCGCTGTTGGGGTTACTTCCCGACGGCCGCCAGACAGTCTTTTATAATATTGCAGACTTCAAAAAGCGCCATCCCGATTGGTTCCGAAACGACCTGACAGCACTGTTGAATCTGCTGGCGCAACAGAAGATTAAGCCGGTGATTGCCGAGCGAATTCCATTAGTGGAAGCGCGACGCGCCCACGAGTTGCTCGACCGCTCGGCTGTCAGCGGAAAAATCGTTCTGCTTTGCGGCGCATGAACGGGCTATCCCCCGCAGCATTACCGGCAAAGCTTCCCGGAGCGCTCCCAACCTGCCCCGCCCTTCTACTTAGCGGCAGTGCCAGCAGCCGGGCCAGTAGGGTGCGTTCCGCGTTCACAAGACTCTGTACGGTGAGGGTGCCCTCCTGAAGCGGAACGCACCTTACGATTTACTTCGTCGGGTGCGTTCCGCGTTCAGAAGACTCTGTACGGTGAGAGTGCCCTCCTGAAGCGGAACGCACCCTGCTATTTGCAGTCAGTGTCAGCAATTGTTAAAATAAGAAGTGAGCGATCGCAGGAAATGAGACAAAGGAAAAAATTTAGCTATAATGAGAGTGAGGAAGAAAAGTTGGGATCACCCAAATGATGCAAATCTCCCGGCAATTGAAATCGCGGCTGCTCAGACAAAACCCGCAATGCAAGGGTTTCAAGAGTCCTCTGCCCCACTGCGATGGTCGGCTAAATTCCCAGGGGTTTTCAGTAATTAGCAAGCTGGAGAACAGCAATCAGGGGCTTATGAAGGGTTATTAACAGCTGGCGCTGTTCTCACATGTTTGATTGACTTTACCGTAAAGAAAGAGTGATGATAGTTACCAATCTTCAAGAACTGGAAGCGCTGATTCAGCGAGTCAAGGCGGCTCAAGCCAAATATGCCACCTACACCCAAGAACAGGTGGATGTCATCTTCAAAAAAGCCGCCCTGGCAGCGAATGCCGCCCGCATCCCACTGGCCAAGATGGCCGGAGAAGAAACCGGCATGGGCGTTGTGGAAGAGAAGGTGATTAAAAACCACTTCGCATCGGAATACATCTACAACAAATACAAGCACGACAAGACCTGCGGCGTAATCGAAGAAGACAAATCCTTCGGCTTCCAAAAAATTGCTGAGCCGGTGGGTATCCTGGCGGGGATTGTGCCGACAACCAACCCCACCTCGACGACGATATTCAAAGCTCTGATCGCGCTGAAAACCCGGAATGGGATTATCTTCTCCCCGCACCCGCGGGCGAAAGGCAGCACCATTGAAGCGGCGAAAATTGTCCTGAAAGCTGCTGTGGAAGCAGGCGCACCGGCAGACATCATCGACTGGATTGACGAGCCCACCGTACCGCTGTCTCAAGCTCTGATGCAGCATCCTGACATCAAGCTGATTCTAGCAACCGGCGGTCCGGGAATGGTGAAAGCCGCCTACTCATCGGGACACCCCTCCTTGGGAGTGGGTGCCGGCAACACCCCCGCCGTGATTGATTCGAGCGCTCACATCAAAATGGCGGTTTCTTCCATCCTGCTCAGCAAGACTTTCGACAACGGCATGATCTGCGCTTCCGAGCAGTCTGTGATCGTCGTCGATGATGTGTACGAGACAGTTAAGGAAGAGTTTACAGAACGGGGCGCATACTTCCTGACGCCAGAAGAAAAAGAAAAGCTGGCTAGCAAGATTATCGTCAGCGGACGCCTGAATGCTGAGATAGTTGGGCAGCCGGTGGAAAAGCTGGCTCAGCTGGCGGGAATTTCAGTGCCGGCGAACACCCGAGTCCTGATAGGGGAAGTGGAAGAAATTGGTGCCGGTGAGGCGTTCTCCTACGAGAAACTGTCGCCCATTTTGGCAATGTACTGGGCGAAAGACTTCCACGATGCTGTGGACAAAGCCGCTCAACTGGTTAACTTTGGGGGTCACGGTCACACCTCAGTCCTCTATACCGCGCCGTCGAACACGGAACACATCAAATACTTTGAATCCAAAGTAGAAACGTCGCGCGTGCTGATTAACACGCCTTCGTCTCAAGGTGCCATTGGCGACCTGTACAACTTCCGGCTCGATCCGTCTCTGACTCTCGGTTGCGGCAGCTGGGGAGACAACTCAGTCTCAGAAAACGTCGGGCCCCACCACCTGCTGAACATTAAAACCGTCACCGAACGGCGGGAAAATATGCTCTGGTTCCGCATCCCGCCGAAAGTCTACTTCAAGTACGGCTGCTTGCCGGTGGCGCTGCGGGAGCTGGAGGGCAAGAAGCGGGCATTTGTGATTACGGACAAGCCGCTCTTTGACTTGGGGGTAACGGAGAAAGTTACCGGCGTTTTAGATGAAATTGGCGTCAAGAGCCAAGTCTTTTATGAAGTAGAGCCCGACCCGTCGCTGACGACCGTCAATAAAGGGCTCTCGGCGATGAACGCCTTCAAACCCGACGCGATCATCGCCATTGGTGGCGGTTCGCCGATGGATGCGGCCAAAGTGATGTGGCTGATGTACGAGCATCCAGATATCGAGTTTGAAGGGCTGGCGATGCGGTTCATGGACATCCGCAAGCGCGTGTATGAATTGCCGCCTTTGGGTGCGAAAGCGATGATGGTGGCGATTCCCACAACATCGGGAACCGGCTCGGAAGTGACGCCGTTTGCTGTGGTGACAGACGACCGCACGGGGATCAAATACCCCTTAGCCGATTACGCGCTGACGCCGAATATGGCCATTGTCGATCCGGAGTTAGTGCTCAATATGCCCAAGAAGCTGACAGCTTACGGCGGAATTGACGCTCTGACTCACGCGCTGGAAGCCTATGTGTCCGTGTGCGCCTCGGAGTACACCAACGGGCTGGCGCTGGAAGCGATTCGGCTGCTGTTTAAGTATTTGCCGAGCGCTTACAAAAACGGCGCGAACGATCCCAAGGCTCGCGAAAAAGTGCACTACGCCGCCACGATTGCGGGGATGGCTTTCGCCAATGCTTTCCTGGGGGTTTGCCACTCGATGGCGCACAAGCTGGGATCTACTTTCCATGTACCGCACGGCTTGGCAAATGCGCTGATGATTTCCCACGTCATCCGCTACAACGCCACGGATGTGCCGTTCAAGCAAGCGATTTTCCCGCAGTACAAGTATCCTAACGCCAAATGGCGCTACGCCCGAATTGCCGATTATTTGGGGCTGGGTGGGAGCTCTGAGGAAGAAAAGGTTGAGAAGCTGGTTGAGGCGGTAGAAAATCTCAAGCGCGAGCTGGATATTCCGCTGACGATTAAGGAAGCTCTGCCGGCACAGGAGAAAGCTTTCTACGAAGAAGTGGAAGAAATGGCAGAGCAGGCTTTCGACGACCAGTGCACCGGTGCGAACCCTCGCTATCCGCTGATTCGGGATCTCAAGGAACTGTACGTTTTGGCTTACCGTGGCTGTCGCGTGGAGTCGGCTCTGTATCACACGCCGCCGCAAGAGGAAATCCTTGATGGCAGTGGGGAATCTGAGGTGCCGGCAAGCATGCCGGTGCTGGCACAGTCCAAATAGTTATAG
>CAZJNL010000090.1:5939-10185 GCA_964546515.1 uncultured Oscillatoria sp. | reverse complement strand
AGGTTAGGACATGGGCATCATCGCATCACGCATGCATGGCATCACGCAAAAGCTGTGAGTCTTCCCCATGCGCCATGCCCCATGCGCCATGCCCCATGCGCCATGCCATTAATGTCCTAACCAATATGACTACTGCTATATATCCGTAGGGCAGGCGTTCCCTCCGACTCTTAATCCAACAAGCATATTAAAAGTCTAACATCTTATCATCCATTCTGGGTGATAGTGTGATACTGATTGGGCGTCAGCTGCAGGAGTTTGGGTGTTGAGCTGCCGCACCAGTGGATTTTGACGGTGGCTGACTTGGCATCACTCCCCAAACCAAATAATAAACGCTTATCTCCTTGAGCTGAAAACCCATTCGATTCCTGAACTTCTCGCATTTGAGTGCCGGTTTCCGACTCCACAATTACTTTAGTGCCAATGGCGTCGCGGTTGCAGCTGGTGCCATTCCCTTGCAGTTGCAATCCCAGCCAGGATTTGGGCGCGGCATCGTTCCGGTAAATGGATACAGGGGCAAATTGATGAGTCACCAAAACATCTAAATCCCCATCATTATCTAAATCCGCCAAAGCAATTCCGCGAGAGTTCCCCGCTTTTGTCCAGCCTACCTGCTGCGCCACATCAATAAACTGTTTGCCTCGATTCAGGTAAACACGATTCAGTTCATAGGGAAAAATGCAGCGCCCCCGCAAATCCGCCCACCTGTCAGCATAGCCGTGAACGTCAGGATTAGTCAGGGCAATCTGTGCGTTCCAGTACCAGTAATCACGACAGCTCGATTGCTGATTTTGAGTTGTGAATTGGGGTGCGGGTAATATCGCCCAGGGTTTGAAGCTTTCCCCACTTCCTGAACCCCTGTCGTAACTGTCATCCACCATGCCGTTTGCTTGCAGGATATCCAGCTTTCCATCCCTGTCTAAATCGCCGAGCGCAGCACCCCAACCAAAGCGGTTTTCATTCAGGGCGTTGCGTTGCGTGGCGCTGTCTTGAAAAGCTTTCGCACCCGCTGTGCCGGCATCCCCTCGATTCAGCCACAGCAAGCTCCCTTCAGCTTGCAACTTTTCATGCACGTTAGACACATAAATATCCAGCTCTCCGTTGCTGTCGATATCTCCAAGGGAAGCATTCATTCCCTTGTAAGTGTCGTGACTCACCTCCCCAACTAATGCCCCCCGCACGGGGATAAATTTCTCGCCTTTTTGGTTGAGATATAGCTGGTCAGGGCCAAAATCATTTGCGAGATATAAATCGGTAAAATAATCGCCGTTTAAATCCCCCGTGCCAATATCCAATGTCCAGCGATCGCCCTCTAATCCCAAAGCGGCTACATCTTGTTTTTGGAAGCCCTTTCCAGCATTCAAATAAAACAGGTTGACTCCCCCATTATTAGCATTGTGCCAGGTGCGGTGCATAAAGTTAAACATCCGCCTGTCACCCGGATATTCTGGCTGTGGCAGGTGAAAGATATTCAGCGGCGTTGGCTGAGGGTAATCGCGCAGGTTCGGATTCATGGCATTGCCAATCATTAAATCCAACTTGCCATCTTGATTCATGTCGAAGGCGTTAGCAGTCAAACTGATGGTGTATTCGTCAATACCGGCAGCTCGGGATATATCGGTAAAATCCAGTTTGCCATCCTCTGTGAGGCGATTTTGCAGGAGCCGAGTTTTCCCATATCCCACCATCACCAGCAAGTCAGCATCGCTGTCACTGTCGGCATCAAACCAAAGGGCACCAGAAGGCAGCCCCTCTGTTTCTGGATGGGCGACTAATTCATCTAATGCCGGTAGGGGAATCCGCTCAAATTGGAAGTTGCCTTTGTTGCGATAAAGGGCGGCGCGATCTCCAGCCTGTTTCAGCGGGTAAGTCAAGAAAATATCCTGCAATCCGTCATTATCGACATCCGCAACAGCTACCGCATCCCCCACGGAGAGCAGCCATTTCCCAATGTGCTGGATTCGCGAGTCCACTCGCTCTAATATATTACTGGGATGAGTGGCAATACCGGCTGAGTCTGCGGCAATTTCTACTAATTCAAAATCTGGAATCACCACATCTTTTGCCGCCACAAACTGCTGGTAGCCCAGAAATCCCAGCCCGCCAATCAAGCCGATTGCCGCCCACCGGCACATCCCCGAAACCAGTGCCTTCTCCACAGATGTTGCCTCCCGCAACCCTTGCGCTGCAACCAGCCAGACAAAGCGACCGGCAAAATAAATAAAGCCGGCATAAAATAAGGTTGACAAACTCTCATATTTGTGCCCCACTAAGTCAAGCAACACTACTGTTAGTGACATCCAGATTTGCCCTTTCGCAGTGCGGGGGGATGTGGCTGGATCGGTTATCATAAAAAAGGTGAACAGGTAAAACGCTGGTGAAGTTAGCGCCCCCATGACTAGGGTTTCCGGCGGCACTATATCGCGCATCAAGTAGGCGCGGATTCCTAACTGAATCGCATAAAATACCAGAAACGAGACTGTCAGTGCTGTGCGCTTTATTTTGAAGGCGAATAGCACTAAAGCCGCCGTCACGACAAACACCGCCATAGCTACAGAACCGCCCCACTGATAAGCTGGGGAAACACTAATTGCCCCCTTGGCGAACAGCAAACTCATCACCACCCCAAATAAGGCTGGGTTGAAGACGTGACGCCCTTGGAAGGCGATCAGATATTTGGAAGAAATGGCAAAAAACACCGGCACGACTGGCAGCCACATCCCGTGAGCGAAATTTGTTAAAATACTCAGGGAGCAACCCGTAATAGCGGCGCTCAGGGGAAAGAGTAACTTTTGCCCTCGAAATAGCCAGTGAAACAGCATGTCCAGCCCACAAGCTGATCCCACAATCAGCAGAATTTGTGCCGGTGAGCGATTAAATCCGAGAGCGGTAATGCCCAAGACTAGATAAAATGCTAAAATGCCAAACACTGGCAATCTGGGATCAGTCCAGTTGGGCAGGCGCTCCCACTGCCATAATTTAGGGCTGGGGATGTTTGATGGCTCAAGTCTCAAATTTTCTACTGTCATACAGCTGCAATCTCTATATAAGGTACGCGCCCGTCGAGTTGATTGAACAGGCTCTCTCCATCTAGATAGTATATAGCAAATAATCTGCCGGCGGCTTCAATTCTTCGGTATTCTTTAAGAATTGCGGCCAGGGGGTCGTTGGCGTGCAAGCCGGCGATAAAATAGTGGCTGGTATCGGCAAAGCGGTGGCGATACAGTGCCCGCAGCAATCCGCGAAAAATATCAGAATTGTTATCCTCAACCGCCACAAACGCCAGATAAAAATAGGGAACCGCCTCCCCCGGTGCCGGCAGCGGTTTGAGGGGGGTTAGTCTAGCTAAGAGATTGTAGAAGGGGCGCAACACAGCCAGTTGGGGGCTGTAACCCTCTATGTGGGTTTGGCGAAACTCTCGCTGATTCCACGCCGCAACTGTGCCCACCAGCTGATTTCCCCGGATCGCCAGGTAAAAATCCTCCGCTCGCAAACCCTGCAGGCGAGGGGTGTAAAAATCCTCCAGCAGGTAGCGGGGGGCAAATTGTTTTTGCGACTGCCACTTTTGCACAAACCTCAAGATTTCTGGCAGCTGTTCTCGCTTACCGCGCTCAAATTTAACCCCAGCAACTTTAATTTCTGGTTTGGGTAAATCCAAATGAATCGCGGGGGTGAGAACAAGCCCCATATCCCGATATTCGGGCAAACCGGCTCTCGCGCCCAAGAGATTTTTTAAAGCCGCCGCATTCCCCTCCACAATCACAGAATAATAGAGGGGGATGGGGTTAGCTTCATGTAATTGTCGCAAAAACCGATAGCCGCGAGCTAACAGCGTGCCGCGCCGATAATCGGGATGAGCCCGCAAATCTGCCAGATAACCCAGCTGCTGCGGCTTCCCATTAATAAAGGCAGTTTGAGTGAGACGGCTGCCCAAACCGACAATCCGCCCTGTTTCCCTGTCAGTACATTTGATGGCTTGAAACGATTCGCCTTGAACTTGGCAGCCGGCAAAATAATTCGGTTCTCGCCGGAAGCTGACGGAAATATTCCCTTCCATCCAATCTTCTGCCATGCGCTGGCGCAACTGGGCGTCGTCTTCTGGAGTTGCTAGGGCAAAGTCAAATTTACTCATCCTTCCATCCATCCTTCCATCCTTCCATCCATCCATCCATCCATCCATCCATCCATCCTTCCATCCATCCATCCTTCCATCCATCCATCCTTCCATCCATCCATCCTTCCATCC
>CAZJNL010000090.1:0-5839 GCA_964546515.1 uncultured Oscillatoria sp. | reverse complement strand
TCCTTCTATCCATCCATCCATCCTTCCATCCATCCTTCTATCCATCCATCCATCCTTCCATCCATCCTTCTATCCATCCATCCATCCATCCATCCTTCTATCCATCCATCCTTCTATCCATCCTTCCATCCATCCATCCATCCATCCTTCTATCCATCCTTCCATCCTTCTATCCATCCATCCATCCTTCTATCCATCCATCCTTCTATCCTTCCATCCTTCCATCCTTCCATCCTTCCATCCTTCCATCCTTCCTTCTATCCATCCTTTTTTCCCAATCTGTTTCTCGACTCAGCACCGGCGGTTTGATATCCCCCAGCCGCTGCCCTCGCTCCAAGGCATATTTAATATAACACTCCATTGGATTCTGTGCGCGGTGGGCGACTAACTCACCCAGCTGCCCCAGCTGGCGGGCGTACTTGTACTGGGGATTTTCGGCTAGGGCGCTCTCCAATTGGCGGCACAGTGCCACTGCTGTCTCCTTATTATACTCCGCTGCATCCAGAAATAAGACATAATGCGGTTTGCCCTGGAGTGAGGGGGCGAGCATGGCAAAACCCCGCCTGTTGCCCAGCTGATGTAAGACAAATTCTTCTGTTAGCTTTTCTCCGCACAAATCGCTGACTAGCCCAGCACGCCCCACAAATTCTAAGAGGGGTGTTTGCTCTTTCCAGCCCCGCACCCGCACCCGATCACCTGTATCGTAGCGGTACAATCCAGAATGGGAAGTCATCACCACGCGATAAACCCGATCTTCCACCAGCTGGTGGCACAGATGGGGTTGATTCTCGCCATCCATAAATTCATAAAAACCACTTTCAATCGCTAAAACCGGCGCTTGGCAATCCCCCAGCGGTAGCGTGACGGCACCTTCAGTGGCTAGCAATCCTTTTCCTTGAATCCAGACGTGGGGAAATAATTCTTGCAGCTGCGGGATAAATGCTTTCGCACCGGCAGAAGCCCAACAGCTGACAGTATCCAGCTGACGCCATATCATCTGGGTGTCGAGGGGATTTTTGTCAAGAGCAGCTTGCAGCAGCCTAGCTCTTTCTGGATTGGCTGGCAACCCCGCCTTTCCCCTAGCAATATCTTTAATAAGGCGTTCGCCCTGATTTATCGCCGACTCTACCAGCTGCAACAAAAATGTCGGTGACCACACCGAAATAAAGCTTAAATCCTCAGCAGCCAGCAAAAATAAAGCCGTTCTGTACCGCCACTCAGCAATATCCGAAATTAAAGCAAAATCAGCCGGCACTGCCAAAAGTCCCGCAATACATTCCGCCAACTCCTCCCCAAAATAAGCCGCATCATTAGGCATCCCAATGGGAATTCCCCCCGGAGTTTTGGCAAACTGCCGAGTAACTGGACTAATCGCCCAGTAAGTTCGCCCTGCTTTAATTCCAGGACGTTTTTGCAATAAATCTGCCAGCCAGGGAAATATTGCCCGCCGAAATGCCGCCAATCCATCTGCGGTGTAAGGGATGAGTTTTGCCCCGCTGGTACTCCCGCCCGTCACTTCAAATACTGTTACTGCATCCGCACACAGTATGCCGGTTTCCCCCGCCGCCATCCGCTGAATATACGGGGCTAAATCTTCGTAAGTGTGTGGCGGCACTTTCTGGCAAAATTCCTGGTAGCAGCTGATAGATGCAAACCCGTGTTTCCTGCCAAAAACCGTTTCCCGATTGGCGTGCAGGATTTCTCGCAGCTGCCGGTGTTGCGCCGGCAAAGGGTTTGCCAATGCCGGCAAAAAAGCCGCCAAGTGCGGGAGTGCCGCCTCCTGAATCCGCTGCCAGTTTTTCACAGCTTTTCCCCCAAACCTTCCAGAAATCCCCGTCTGGCGTGCCCGCGCATATTCTCCTCACTCAACTCCATCAAACACACCAACTCGTGCCCTTTATAGTATTCAGGATTCCGCTCTAAAAAATATCGAATATCCGGTTTATTGCGAAACCCCTCTTTTATCTCCGCCCATTTTTCCCGCAAATGCCCCCGCGATGTGGGGAATTTAACCAACCCACTCGCCCCCTCGTAATAATCTCCAAATTTCCCCCGAGCGAGATAATCCATCAAAGCTTGACAGTTAGCCGGTGTGGGATATCGCCAATTGGGATAAAAACACTTCGCGAACACCGGCAAATAGCGATAAGTGCGGTATCCCTTAACAATCAGGAACCAGTACAGCGGCACTTCTGGCTGTTGGGCTTTAATTTGCCCAGCCAACCGGCACCACGCTACCGATAAAGTTTGCTCCCCCCAGTACGGATTGTTTATAATAGTATCCCCAGAAAAAATGGCTCGCCTGCGCCCCCCTCCAAATTCAAACTCAAGCAGCTTTAAAGTAGAAAAACCCTGAACATTATCCCGAAAATCCCGCAACAAGATTGCCCAGTCTTTACCCCGCAAGTCAGAATAAAACAGTGAGTGACTCGTGCCATCATAATACTGGCAATACAAGTCATACATAGACCCGACTGTATTCTCCTGTAACAGCAGCTTATTACAGGATACCACTTCAGCTATCAAACGATTCATAAAGCCATTTTCGAGCGAAAACAAACTGCTGAGCGGTCAAAATTATCACAGCCCCCCAAGTTACTGCCATAATTCCCAGGTGTTCGCCATTTGCCGGCACAAAGTAAACTGGGCTGCCGTCTGCTGAGCGAACATTGTTCAGCATATACCAGGCAAAGTAACTTTCCACAAGCAACATCAAACCCATCACCTTAAAGTTGAAAGAAGCTATACTGTCCAGTTTTCCCCTTTCCCCCCTCTCCCCCAGGGAGAGGGATTGGGGAGTAGGCGGCGTCAGGGCATTGGCTTGAAACAACAATACCCATATTACCAAAAAACTGAACACATCGTGAGATATTCCCCAGTAAGGATGCCAATTGTGGCTGACGTACATCATCCACAGCTCAGCGACTGCCCTCACCGCCATATTAACCCAAAATATCCCGTATCCCCGCCTCACCTGACTGCCAAACCGGCTGTCACAGCCAATCAGCAGCGGCAGGAAATACCAAAACCACAAAGCATAAGCCAGCCATAACAGTTTGGGAAAAGCCATGCCCCCACCCAATCCGTGAGCGAAATTTTGCAAGTAGTACAGTATTCCCCCACTTACCCCCAACCCGACAATTATTAACCAATAAGCCCACTTCAGCCAAGGGGGCGGAGAAAGAAGGGAGGTAGAATTTGACTGCATATATCCTCTAATATCAAGTCCGCATCCTTATTGCAAAACTCTTGTAGAGACAAGGGTTTATCGCGTCTCTCTACAATGCCGTCGCAACCGTTCATGATATCAGTACAACAACGGTGCTACCGGACATGATATAACTGCTCTCCACGGATATTGGGACAGGCAAGATTAAGAAACCGGGTTTCTTAAAGAAACCCGGTTTCTGGATGTTCCATTTACTTTGCGCTTCTGCTTATTAATTTCTGCCCAGTTCAGCAATACTTGCCACCACCGCCGCCAATTCATCTGGCTCAGCCGGCTTGGTCAAGTACATCTGGAAGCCAGCAGAAAAAGCTTGTATTCGAGCCTCTGGGGCGGAGTGTGCCGTCAGGGCAATGGCTGGAATTTTTCCCCCTCGCTCTGCTTCCAGATCCCTCACCCTGCGGATCAGGTTGTAGCCATTCTCTCCGGGCATTTCAATGTCGCTGACTAGCACATCTGGCTTTAATTCTTCCAGCCGGTCGAGCGCCTCACCGACAGAAAGTGCCACTGTTACTTCCGCCCCGAAATATTGCAGCACATCGGCAATCAACTTGCAGGTATCGGCGCGGTTGTCAACAACCAGCAACCTCAATCCCTGGAGAACCTTCTTTCTGCCTGCTTGTGTGCTTCCCACAGATGAAAACCTCTGCTGCGAGTCGGTATCGCTCTGCTTGACGGCGATCGCCGCTACTTGTAGCTCTACAGTAAATGTCGCCCCCCGCCCAACTCCCTCACTGGCGGCGCGAACTGTCCCTCCATGCAGTTCTACGAGGTGGCGCACGATTGCTAGCCCCAGCCCCAGTCCGCCATTTCCCCTTTTGCCTGTGGGATTGCTTTGGCTAAAGCGGTCAAATATATAAGGGAGAAAGTCAGCACTGATTCCGCAGCCGGTGTCGCTGACTGATATTTCAACATGGGAAATCATGCCCTGCAGCTGAATCCGCACCTGTCCCTTTTCGGCGGTGAATTTAACCGCATTGGAAAGCAGATTCCAAAATACCTGCTGCAAGCGATCCGGATCGCCAATCACCTTGCCGGCGGAAAAATCAAGTATGGACTCCAGTTGAATGAATTTAGCTTCAGCCGCCGGTCTGACTGCATCAATCGCCGCATTAATAATAGGTTTGAGGTCGATCGTGCGGGTGCGCATGCGGAGTTTGCCCTGAATAATCGACGACACATCCAAAAGGTCGTCAATCAGCTTCAATTGTAACTTTCCGTTGCGCTCGATTATCTCAAGCGCCTTCAGCACAGCACGATCGGACTGCTTGCGGCGGATTGCTTGAGTCCAGCCAAGTATGGCATTCAGAGGTGAGCGCAGTTCGTGGGAGACAACCACCAGGAACTCATCCTTCAGCCGGTTGGCTTGCGCTAATTGCTCTTGTTGCAACTGCAACGCCTCTTCCGCCAGCTTGTGGTGGGTGAGATCGCGAATCATGCTAGAAAAACCTCTGAGATTTCCCGCCTCGTCTCGCAGTGCTGCCATCGCCACATACGCCCAGAACTGCGACCCGTCTTTGCGCAGCCGCCAGCCTTCTTCTTCCGCTCGACCTTCAGCTGCAGCTGCCTCGATCAGTTGCTCGGGTTTGCCCTGCTCAATGTCTTCAGCAAGATAAAAGCAGGAGAAATGCCGGTCAGTAATTTCTTCGGATCCATACCCCATAATCCTTTCTGAGCCGGCGTTCCAATTGACAACGCGCCCGTTCGCATTTAGCGTGAAAATCGCGCAGTCCTTTAGACTGTCCACCAGCAAGTTTCCTATCTCTTGACTTTGGTGCAGAATTTCCTGCTGCTTCTCGACTTTCTCTTTGGCAGATTTCAGCGCCGCGATCGTCCAACTAACCAGCAGCGCCTCCAGCACAAACACGCCCAGCTGCAAGCCTTCTCCAAAGCTGCCGATCCGCAGCGAATAGAGCGGCGATAGAAAAAAGTAATCGCTGACTGCAGCAGCTAGAACAGTGGCTAGCACCCCGGGCCCTAAGCCGCCATACCAGGCGCTAACTATCACAGCCCCAAAAAACAGGAGAAAAGGGTTATTCATTTCCAGCACGGTGCCCAGCTGCAGCTTCAGCAGCAGCGCTAGCAGCACAATTAGTACAGCAGGGCTGTAGCATTTGATACAAAACAGCAATTGTTTCAGCATTTCTCGGTTCTATCTCAGCTCTGTTATGTGAGAGTTTTAATTGCATTCTCAAACGATTAACGGATGGTTATTCTTGGGGGGAGCGGGCAATGGTGGAACTATATCGCAGGAAGGAGAAAGAAGGAAAAAAGTTCTCTCCTACGGGGCGGATTCATGCTTCAATGTCTTGGGGAAGCAGAGGATATTTATAAACCCGCTCCCACAACGACTTGGCTCCCCTCCTCCAGAGATCCCCATCTCCCCTGATAGGTGCGCGGGGGGTTCAGGGCTGGGGATTGGCAATGCCCAGTGCCCGACGCCCAATGCCCACTAATATCATGTCCGATTGATTAACGCAATTAGGTTCAGGGCTGGGAATTGGCAATGCCCAGTGCCCGACGCCCAATGCCCAATGCCCTGACTTGATTAGGACAATCGCAAAACTGCCAGTCTTAGATCCCCCCAACCCCCGTGAACTAAATTAATTCCGC
>CAZJNL010000089.1:0-10243 GCA_964546515.1 uncultured Oscillatoria sp. | reverse complement strand
AGTCGGTTTCCATTTCCGGGCCGGTGGCCACCGTGTAGCCCAGTCCGGCGAAGATATCCAGCGCTCGGTCAATCATACCATTGAGCGGGTGAACCCGACCTTGGGGGCGATAAACTCCCGGCATCGTCACATCCAGGGTTTCTGCTGCCAGCCGAGCTTGAATTTCGGCAGCTTGCAGCGCTGTCCGCTTTGACTCTAAATTTGTTTGGATAGCTTCTTTAACTTCATTGGCCAGTGCCCCAATGCGTGGCCGGTCGGCAGGGTCTAATTTGCCCATGCTGCCTAATATTTTGGACAGCTGGCCTTTTTTGCCCAAGTAGCCCACTCTGAGTTCTTCCAGGCGTTCCAGGGTGGCGGTAGTGGCAATCTCGTCGTCAGCTTCTTGACGCAGTGTTTCCAGTTGTGCTTCCAGATCCATCAGCTGGGTAGTCATGGGAGGGTTTGTGTGTCCTAATTTGCAGCCTGTGCTGAGTGTAGCGCAATTTGAGGTGAAAATTTTGAACCGCAACAGACGCAAGCTCCGCAGCGGAGCGGAAAGCTCTCCGGCAGGGTAGGCGCAGAGGGGGCACAGAGGTAGTTTGGCCGCTGCGCACCTTATATCAGATGAGAATGTTGGCTCATTGATCTGGGGTCTTAATAATGAACCGCATTGACGCCAAGTACGCGCCCGAAGGAAGAAGAAAGAGTCAGAGGGATAGTAAAATTAATGTTACGGGCAATTGACCGGATCTGGATATCAGAGGCGTGCACGGTCGAATGTAGCGCCTCGCGCTTCACGGATGAGCCAACAGCATCATCAGATTGGGTTGAATACCGATAAGATCTCTCAGTCAGGGCATTGGGCATTGGGGACTGGGCATTGCTAATTCAGAGCGCCGGTCTGCGTGCTTCCGGTTAATCAATCGGGATAGGTCAGCGCCTTACGGCGCTTCGCCCCCCGCAGAACCGAACAAGCAAGTTTTCCAAGCATTCTGCTCCTGGTCTAACCTACTTTTCGTTGTTGGCAGCCTGACAGTCAAGAGACTCTTATCCCACCGAGCGCTCGCCTGCTGGTTTTAGGCATATAAAGCTGCTACTGACTACTTACTTCGGTTAGATACCCCTCTCTTTGTGGGCCCCTTTACAGGTGGACAAGAAGTCCTATCCCTTGGGTTATTGGTTTCCCCTTGCCTTTCGGCGGAACGGCATTAGCTTTTAAGAGAGGTCTTCTCCCACCCAGGGATTCCGTATTGGATTGCTCCTTACCTATCGCCCAAAAAAAATTTTTGACTTGCCCCGAGTTGAGGTTTACACGTTCCGCAGCGGTAAGAACTAATTGGAGAGGGTTCCCTCTTTACCCCGGTGGCTGGGTGGACGCATCCATACTCAGGTAATTATGGTGTCCATTGCCACTTTGACTTTTTTGTCCCCAGTGTAACAGCCATTTCACTGGTTTATCATAACGAGGCTTTCGAGGATTCACTATGTTAACCGGTACAATTTTTCCCTAGCCCTCTAACTTCTTTCGGCTAGAAGTTAAATTAGGCATTCCCCTCAAGCTATGAGACCCCACTGTTACCAGTGACGCCCCTTTGGGCGGGAATAGGGTAGGACACTACCCGAGAGGAGACGGCTCCTCACTTACCCAGTAGCTATAAAGCTACCACCAACTGCGACTTCGTGTCGCCCACCGGAGATGATATTACAGCTCAAGCCTACTCTGAATCTGAAGCCTGAAGACAAGCAGGTTTTGGCGTCCGGCTTAGGCTTGCCGCAGCTGGAGGGTCTGGGTGCTGTTCGTGAAGGTCAAAGGAGACATACTTTTGTCAGCTGAAGTATTGCTGACAGCAGTTCGAGTGAGAACTGGTGCCAGAACGGTAAATTAACTGGCCAATAATAAAGACTGAATTCACTCTTGTCTTGGCAACCGTTATGCAGTAAAATCGGTGGCAAACATTCAGGGAGAGATTTGTCAAGCCATCACCGCCGGCCTGGAAACTTGGGAGCATCCCACTAGAGAGCATTCCATTTTTGCAATACCCCTCACCCCCAACCCCTCTCCCACAAGGGCGAAGGGTGCGGGGGGTGAGGGCCCCCCTCTCCCTTCATGGCGAATGGTGCGGGGGGTGAGGGGGTGACAGTCTTTGCTTTAACGGGATGCTCCCTGTAGGGTTTCCGTCAGTTTCACCGGCCAATCAAGTTGGTGTTAGGGTTCTGCCACCCCAGAGAGGCCACAAAGGACTCTGGAAAAATGCGACCCGCGCACCTTACTGATTGGCACTGAACACTGTCAAGTTAGGCGCTGTATTCTGCCTTGATTTCGATGCGCGAGCTGCGGTCGAACACCTTGACGAAACTGATTTTGATGTTGGAGTTGTAGTACCAGGCATTGCTGGTGGAACCGCTTAGCTTATGCGCCCGTTCGTCAGGGGAGCCGTCTGCGATTTCGCCAATCTGTTGCCCGTCTACGGTAACGCTCTTCAAGGGATCTGAACTGCCTTTGGCTTCCCATGGGTCGTGCAGGATTGCCACGAAGAAAAATTCTTCCTTGGGCGTATATTTGTCGTGTTTGCGCTCCACAGTAATCTGGCGTGTTGAACCAGTTTTGCTGTGCTTAATCTCTACCTCGCGATATTCGCTGTTGGCCAGGTCATCTCCGTCGTATATAGCCGACTCCTTGGGCTCAGAAGCGCGGCTTATGCCGTCATCCAAATACATGGTGTATTGCCCGCTGGCACCGGGATAGATGTTGAGCGTTATAGGATTGAGCAGACCTTTGCTGTTCCGCTCTCCCACATATTGTTCAACCTCAATCATGGGTACGATCGCGCCCGATCGCACGAAGATGGGAACGATAAAGGGAATGTGATTGGGGTCGCCAGAAAGATGCGCGTCAAACTGGCGTATCGTAGTGCCACCTTCAAAAGCCTCATCAAGCGGCTGTTTGTTGTCCTTGAAACAGTACCAGTTGCTGTCTGTTGGGAGATATACATCCCGTTTGCCGTAGCCATTCGCCGGTGACTGCGGATCGAGAACTGGAGCGACGAGGATATCGTGCCGGAGGAAGAACTGGTTGTCGAGGAAGGCGATCTTGTCATTGTAGAGCGCCTTATCTTGTGGGTCATTGAGAAACATGGGCCGGCAGATCGGCAAGCCATCAAATGTGTTCTCAAACATGGCGTCATAGAAAACCTGCAGGAGCCGGTACCGCAATTCAATGTAATACTTGCAAGCTGGTAAAACCGCGCGGTACAAATCTTGCGGTTCTGGCAGCGGCTGTTGGTGTTCGCGAAACCATTCTTCGTACATGAAGATTTCTTGGAACTGTTTCCGCCCTTTGCGCATGTAGTGGTTGCGGAACCAGGGCAGGAAAGCTCCCGCAGCGAACCAGCGGATCAGGAGTTCAGGACCTACCCACTGTTGCCCGTCGTTCTCTTGTTCAAAGCCCCCAATATCTTGCCCGTTGATAGTCACGCCGCTGACGCCGAGTGACAGAGCTTGGGACACGTTCATCTTGAGGAAATCCCAGGTGGAAGAGTTGTCGCCCGTCCACAGTGCGGCAAAACGGTGAGCGCCGGTGAAACTGCCGCGCCCGACGATGAAGTTACGGTCCGTGCGCCGCTTTCCTGCTTTCTCTGGACCGGCCTGCTCTGAGTATACAAGGTTGTTGAGGCCCTGGTATGTGGCTTTGTGGAGATTGTACGAATACAAATTCCACACCTTAATAGCCGGCGTCAGTTTGGGTTCCTCTCCCGAGATAGAATCGTCGGTTACCAGCAATCGGAAGGGGAAGCCGCGCATATCCCCACGGCGGGAACGGATAGCAGGTGTCGTCATGTCCTGCCAAACCATTTCCAACCCCATATCAAAGAGATATTGATATTGCTTGCCCCACCACTGGCGCACGTCCGACCGGCCAAAATCGGGGTAATGACCGGGCGTACCCATTTCCGCTCCCGTAATTCGGTCATTTCCGTAGTACACTTCCCCGATATAAGGCTCGCCTTTATCGCCCTTATTGGCGTTGTGTTCCGGGTCGTATGCGAAGAAAACGCTTTCCTGACCTGGAGGATCGTAATTCTGGTAGCTGTAACCTTTATTAAGGTCTTCAGGGTTGTTCAGATCGAGATCGCCGAAGTAGCGCTGATCTTTTACAAAATAGCCCTTATCCCGCCCTTCGGTGTAGGTTGTGTAGTACGGCTCGTTTCGGCTAATAATTGGAGTAATGTTCGTGCTGCACTTCACCCCCAGCGATTTTAAGTAATCAAACATCCCTTTCGGATCGGGGAACTTGTTTGTATCAATCGTGAAGGTGTGGTATTTATTCTGTACGTCTACATCCACATGCAGACCGTCTAGCGGAATTTGGTAGTCGCGATGCTTGCGAACGCACCATTCCAGATCCCCCCGATGTTCATACCCATAGCACCCTTGGTGATATCCCAAGGCCCACCGGGGTTTTAGCCGCGAGCGTCCGACAATCTCAGTAAAGCTGTCTACAAGTTCGGCAGGAGTGTCCGCCATGAAGAAATAGTAGTCAAGGTCGCCGAAGCGCGTACCGACCATATAGCGGCTGGAGTTGTAGAAGCCAAGATCCATCAGGACTTGACCGCGATTGTCAACGTACATGCCGGTGACGCAATCTTTTTCAGGAACCCCGTTAAATTCAATGAAAAACGGTTCCGTGTGGTACATCGGTTCCCGCACGTCCAGAGGTCCGTAGTTATAGACCTGCCGGTACCGCATGTTATCGAAATTGAAATAGTTGAGCTGCGCGGTATTGCGGCAGAGTGAATAGCCACCTTGTTCGCCAAAGCCAATATACTTGGCGGTTGCGGGTTTGTTCACAGCCTGGATAATGGCATAATCTTCATTCCCGTTGGGAACGAATAATATGCCACGTTCTGCCGTTTCCCAGACTTTAAAGTCGCTGCCGTCAGGCTCGCAATTGATCACCTCGATCTTGAATGGATCTTTGGTGAGTACCACCTTCATGACAGATTCGTGATTCTGCTGCTTTTTCGTAGTTAGTACGCAGCCCTCACCGCCTTTGTCCTCGCAGACTATATAGAACTGTTCATCTCCCAGCTGCGCTCCGCGCTGTAAGTCAGCGAAGCTGTCCCGCACCACTGACCGAGTATTTTGACGGGTATAATCCTTATCCAGATTTTTGGGGTTGAAACGCACCCGGAAGGTGTCATTCTGCACGAACTGGATCCGCATGGCACAGCGATTGCCATCACTCTTTTCAAACTCTAGCAACAGCGCTTGATCTTCAGCATTGAACTGATAAGAATAGACTTTCTTAAGAGTCTCCCAGTTTTTGATGTTGTTGAAATATTCTTCAACTGTAACAAACTTGTAGACAGGGGATAACTGTGGACCTGACATTAAAAAACCTCTTGCGAGCTTGAACGAACTTATTGAACGTGCGTAACAGACTGAGGTATATCACCCTTAACTTCCTACCCCAGACTCCTCAGGATTGAGTCGTGCAATCCCTTGGAGCCAAGGACAAGTGACGGGTATTAGCGATCTTGTTCTCAAACGTTAGTTTGCGATCTCCCTCAGATAGAGTTGCTTAGTTTAAGCTTTATCCTGCGGGTGATACTCTATTGCCATCCAGATGCAATCAGTATCTGAGTAATATTGATGCCACGGATAAAGGTATTTGCTGTTTTCCTCAACTAGACAGAATGGAAGATAAGTTGTATAGCCCGGACTCATCAACAGATCCTCATAGATAGTGGCGTAGTCTTGAGCTTTAAACTTCTGCATTCTGCCCACACCAAATATCTGCGTGTGGATTTCGATAAAGTCATGCTGGTTGTGTATAAAACAATTCGTGTGCGAGGGCGCGAACCACAAATTGAGTTTAACGAGAAAGCGTTCCTTTTTTCCAGGCGTCTCCGCTTGCCTCGTCATGTAATACGGATCGACCTCTACAACAGCTGCGTCATCTTGTGGCGATATCCACAGAGGTGTGTTCTTGGGGTAGTAGAGTTCGGTGCTGTCGGAATTATTAGGAGGATCGGGCATCTGATCTCCTAACAGAAACCAGCCCGGCTCCAAAATAATATTCCCCATGTTGGTGGAGTCTTTGACCTCCAGCAATATCAGTGATTCCGCCTTCTCAACGATTATATCCTTCAGGATTGTAGACGCAAAAGCGGGAATAATATTTCTGACCGGCTTGCCGACACAAACATCCGACATGTGAGGGTTGACCACGACCGTCGCGTTCTTGATGTAATAGTCCCTCACATTTTCGACGTATTTCGCTTCTATATGCGCCCCGGCAAAGTTTAACCTCTTTTCCTTGTTACATGCCTGCACGCTTACCATAGTTTAGTTCTTCTCTCCTCGTGAAGACCGGCTTATGTTTGAATTTTACTTTACCTGCGCTCCCAGTACAAGGGGCTGCCTAAAATTTTGGCTCAACCGGCAGTTATATCGTGTCCACCGGCCATCCTTATTTTTGGGTAGGGGCGGGCATATATCTCTAGTAAACCAGCCCTTACAAAACATCCCTGCGTTCTCGACCGCCACCTGAAGATGCGGGCTGCGATTGCTCATCCTATTATAGCAATCTTCGTGCGGAAGTCAACCCCGCGCCCTGCCTCCTAAACCGGCGCAAATCTGTTGTAGTAAACAATAACAGATGGGTTATCCGCACAATAATATCCTGCCACAGAATAGCCTATAGTGGCAAAGTCCAAGCGGCCATCGCCATCGAAATCAGCAACCGCTATGCGGGCGGTAGAATCTTCCGAAATCCGCCATTTCACGAACACGCCATTTTTCACATCGATGGCCTTGTAGTAAAACACACCCTGCCAAGGCGTAGGCCCTCGGAGCGCAACCAAGAACTCATCGTCCCCGTCCTTATCAAAATCCCCACAAATCACAAAATGTCCAGGCCCTTCTCCCATAGGATTGGGATCGCCGTACACATCCAGCACCACCCTTTTCCACTTACAATTTAGAGAATTTTCGCTGTCTGCAGGATTGCTGCCATCCGTATCCTTGCAGTAGACCACTACCGTATTGCCATGAAACGGCTCAACGGCTGCAATGTAGGCCAAGCTGTCATTTCCTACCTTTCCCGCATCGACATCGCCACTGCCTTTGAAACCTGTTTTAGAAACTTCCACCAGCTCACCGTCGCCGAGCGGCTTGGCGTGCCATTTTCCATCTTCGGCGCTGTAATAGAGCCAGGTGATTCCTTCTTCAGAAGCAATTAGCGCCGAATCGAGATTCGAGCCTGACTTCTTGCCATATTTCTTAATGGACACCCCGTGAATGACATGGAATTTTTTATCTACGGGCGGGTCCCCTGGCGGCATTCCATCATCGACGGGATGGATCTCTTCACGCACCCACTCTCCAGCTCGGTAGACATCATCCGGCTGAGTGAACAGCAATACCGGCGTAATCGAGTGCAGATCGTTGGGTCTGCCAACAATAGGCAGGGCCAGAACTTGAAGTTTCTTTTCCTGCGTAAAATAGCCTACCTTGAGACGGTGCATGGAAGTGGCTCTGCCTATGTAGCGAGCTACCCAATCCCGGTTAGACCTGCCCGGATTTTCCAGCCAGACAATTTTCCCCCCATTGGGGTCGCAATTTATCATCGTCTGACCGTATTGATAGCAGATAATGATATCATTCCAGCCATCCCCGTTTACATCTGCATAGTGCATGCCAACGGGGCCAAGATATTTAGTGATTTGTGTCTTTTTCCACCCCGGATTTTTATACCAGTTCACCTCACCCACATTCATGCCATAGGCCACAATGTCCGGTTTCTTGTCCCTGGAAATATCGAAGGCTTCAATCCAGTAGCCATCTTGCCGCCGATCTTCAACTACCTGTCGTTCAAAGTAAGGTTGAATAACCATCTGCGTATCCTCCATTCTTGTTACAGATCGAGCTACTTTCCCTGTTGGGCCACGGCCCGTTGTGACACAACTTATTCAGCCGCTCACAACAGTCTAACACCCTTCCCTGTCATCCTATCGCGCACGATCGCTGTCTCAATCCGACGAAATTTTTCAATTTTGCCTTTTCGCTCACACCCAGCTGAACTCCTTTTAATACTACCGGATTTTACTGCGCCTGTCAAATTTTTAATATTTTCTCAAGGTTTTCCAAATGCCTCTTCGATGCTAGGCACATTAATCCCTACGCCGCTTGCCATAATCGACCAATTCCTGTCCTTGAACGGTCAAGAAAAGAGTGGCTGCAGCAAGCGCCAGATCCTAGCAATATATATCTCTTAGGAAGCGAACAGCGATTGCTCCCACTCAAAGAGATTGAATTTCTCGTCAAGGAATTCTTCTTCAATATCCAAGCACTGCCCACAGTCCCACTGTTCTTTGCGGCGATGCGGGTTCATCGCTGACAGTGCGCCAGATCCCCTACTGATAGGGTGGCGCTAACCGTGCCAGATTGACCGAACCGCAGGGGGCAATCTTGTTAATTTTGACCGTCAGCCCGATGACCGTCCAGCTCTAAGTGCGGTCGGATGTCAGCCCAAAGGGTGAATTGACCCAGACATTCGCACAGTTCCTTATATGAGTGGAAGGTTCTGGCCATCGCTTTACCCTGTGTGGGAAGCAGTGAGGATAAAGCATAAAAGGCTCACGCTCAAAAGGTTTGACCTCCTTTTTTTATGGACTTTCCTCAGTCAGTCTGGGCCCTTTTCTGGGGTCAGCGCTTGGTAGAGCTTACCTGAGAGGGCTTCCAGCGTACAATCTCGGTTGGCCATCAAGAATGCCTGTCGATATTACCCAACCTTTCTATGTAATAAGACGATTTTACAGGGCAGTGTGTGACTTTTTCGAGTTAGAGGCTTTTTTTCCAGCACCGCGCGCCGGCACCAAAAACCCTCAAGGGCGGAAACCCTTGAGGGCAAAGGCGTACAACCCTTTCAGAGCTGACTTTTGCTGCCCGGCGGTGCAAACAGAGCAACTGCTGGCCAGAGGCGTCTCGGTAAGCCCCCTTGGCCCCCGCCCCATCTCCTCAAGCCTCCAGCGCTTTGCCCCTTTTTTCCACTCCCTTCGGAAAATCTGGTAGCAGGCGAGGGAGGATCCCGGCAGCGCCGGCAGCCTCTCCCCACCATTGGCCATATTTTCCCCAGTCGCAGCCGCACTTATATATATAGGTGATCCTAGTAGGGGATCGGGTTCTACAGACATATCTGCCGGTAGGGGCGGGTTCTAGAGAGAATCTACAGGAGGCAAGTTTCGCGACCGGCAGGGTGCCTTATTAACGCACCCTACAGCCGGGCAAACCGCACCCGCAGCCCATCTTTAGGATGCCGAGTGGGAATCTGAATCGCCTCCAGACTCTGACCGGCTAGCAACTCCCACTGATACTCCCGCAACAAATGCGCCGCCACAATCTTCATCTCCAGCAAGGCATTGGCAATTCCAATACAAACGCGGGGCCCGCCGCCAAACCCAATCAAGCTGAAAGGGCGCTTTTTGTGTTCCTGCCGGCCAGGACTGAACCGGTCGGGGTCAAATTTCTCCGGTTCCGGATAAAGATCGGGCAGATGGTGCGTCGTCAGGATATTATACCGCACTGTCCACCCAGCCGGCACACAATAACCGTTGAACTCAAACGGCTTCACCACGCCACGGAAACCCCCACCCACCGGCGGGTGCAGGCGCTCAATTTCTAACATAATTTGCTCTAAATAAGGCATTTGTCCCAGCTGGGACAAATTCAGCGGGCCGGTTTGCGCCAGCTTCATCTGTTCAGAGCGGGCGCGTCGCAACACCTCCGGATTGCGCCCCAACTCCAGGCACAACCAAGTTAACATTGAAGTTGTCGTTTCATGGCCCGCAAACAGCATCAGCATCGCTTGATTGAGCAGTTCTTTCGCGCTCAGGCAATTGCCTTCCTCATCCCTGGCTTGTATTAGCAAGCTGAGAACATCCTTAGTGGGGTTTTGCCGGCGTGACTCGACAACTTTGGCGATGTGCTCTAGCAGCTGGTCGCGAGCTGCTAGAGCCTTTCCGAACTTCGTCCAGGGCAAGCGCAAAGGGAAAATTGAAAAGAAACCATTCGTCAGCGTCGTGAACAGCCGGCTGAGTCGCGTCACCTCCGCACCAGGAGTTGCCCCCAGTAACAGCTGGCTGGCAATATCAAAAGTCAGCTGTTTAAACTCCTCAAACCAAGTGAGCTCCCCTTTTTCCTCCCACCGGCGCAGATAACTTCGGGCAATCGACTCCATCGTCTCCACATAGCCAGCCAGCGC
>CAZJNL010000088.1:0-10250 GCA_964546515.1 uncultured Oscillatoria sp. | reverse complement strand
TATCCGAGGCGAGCTAGGGCTTTAGCGAGCGTCATTACCTGCCTGTGGCAAAAGTCTGTAATTTAAACCGCAGATGAACGCAGATATAGCGGTTTTCATATTAGTGAGGTACTGAGAAACCCGGTTTCGTAGAGGCGTTGCCACCCACGGAGACCGCCCCCTTCCGGGTTTTTGCCGCGTACTTCATCCCTTTGAAAACCGCTATAAACGCAGATGGGGGAAGATTTACTATTGGCTGCGTCTCACTTTTGGACTCCTATTATTGTAAGGAAGTACCCTTTTTTCAGGCATTTGAATAAGCGCGGATTTACTCTCAAGAAGCTGCGGGTATGAATTCTTCCTAAATATGTCAGGAATGGATGGATAGCGGACCTGCAGCCGGCGCAACTGGCCTGACTGGCAACTGGTGTGAGCCCCAATCTGAGCGTGAGCCGAAATTCTCCAACAGCTGTTGCCAACCGGTTGCCTGCCAACAGGCGAGGTCAGCAGTTAACAGGTCAACTGTCAGCCTCGTGCCGGTGCTGGGTGAGGCTAGCTGGGAGGGGCATCATGTCAGGTCAAGAGCTGTTGGAGTTAGCTGCAGCACCCCTCCCCTGCAATAAGAATTGTAAATTTTACTTAGAGCTGCTTCACAAGTGGATAAGCATGTCATAAGCTTCTCTTAACCTGGACAAAGCGATTGAATTAGGCTTTCTGAAGGCAGGCACGAAAAAAGCTAGGGAACAGGAAATGAGTCAAGAGCAGCATATAGGTTCCCCTTCACCCGGGGCTCCACTAGAGCTTGATAAACTCATCGATCGAAGCTTTGAGCTACACCCGGTGGCCGAAAGAACCAACACTGCAATGATCGGGCAGACAGGGGAGCGGACAAAAGCAGCTACGGGGGGCCAAAAACTGAAAACAGTACCTGAAGTTAGCAAAGAGGAGCTTCGCGCAATCGATCGGGAATACCTCTGTTGGGGAGACACTGTTCACTATCAGGAGAAGCCCATCATCGTCAGCGGTTGCCAGGGAGGGTTGGTTTTCGACAGAGATGGCAACACTTACATCGATATGGGAATGTGACACTCAAGCTGCAATTTTGGGTATCGAAATCCAGAAATTGAATCGGAAGTGTACAGACAACTCGGCACGCTGCCCCAAGCCTGCGGAGACTTCCTGCACCGGGAGAAATTGCTGATAGCCAAAGAGGTAGTCGATGCCATTTATGAAAGGACGGGCGTAAAAGGTCGGGTATCCTTTAATGTCGGCGGCTCTCTCGTAGTGGAAGACGCGCTGAAAATCGTCCGTAAAAACACGGGTAAAAATCAGGTTGCCGTGATGATGGGCGCTTACCACGGTCGCTCCCTCAGCACGCTGTGCCTTTCCAGCAGCCACCGCTACCGGCAGTATTTTAACGAGTTCCCAGAGCGGGCGATTATGTTCCCGTTTGCTAACTGCGCTCAGTGTTTCTACGAAAAAGAAAGAGACACCTGCGATTTATACTGCGCCCGCATGATCCGCAAGGCTTTTTCTAATGAGTATTACGGAATAGCGAGCGCCACCAGTTCGGAGATTGGTGCCATTGTGGTAGAGCCTTGCCAGGGGCGGGGCTACACAATCCCGCCGAAAGATTTTTATCGCAATTTCACAGGCGAAATGCAAGATCGCGGGATTCTTATCCTGGACGACGAAATCCAAGTTGGCATGTACCGCACCGGCAAATTGTTTGCCTTCGAGCACTTTGAATTTGTGCCAGACATTATTACTCTCAGCAAGTCCTTCACGAATGGATTGAGTCCGGTCAGCTTGGTGTGGGCTAGAGCAGATTTGGTAGATCCAGAAGTCTTCACTCCGGGACACGCGCACAGCAACTTTGCCAATCACCCACTGGGCACTGCCGCCGCACTGGCATCCTGGCGCTACATGATGGCCCAGGACTACGAAACTTCAGTGCCAGCGAAGGGTTCGTACTTTCTTGCCAAGCTGCGCGAACTGCAAGTGCGCCATCCATTTGTTTGGAGCGTGGATGGGTTGGGACTGCTCCTGAACATGGTTTTTGCCGATGAAAAGGGTGTGCCCTATCCCAATTCCGCCCAACTGGCAGCGGCGATCGCGCAAGACAGCGATTTTACATACAAGGGAAAGACTTGGCGGATGATTCTCCAAACCGGCGGATACGACCTCAAGCGCACCCAAGAAGTCCTTGCACCCCTTTGATTTCCAAAATCCAGCGTTGGGGGTGCTGATCGAGCCTTTAAGCTGTGCGGTTCGGGGAGTCGGACGCATTCAGGCTGCTATCAATTTACTGCCGGTATCGCGACCGACAACTCTGATAATTGGCGGCGGACTTTCGGGGGCGCTCATTGCATACCTGCTGACTCATTCTCCCAGCTTTGAAGGGAAAATTTACCTGTACGATATCTCGGAAGCACCGCTTCCTTGGACGGACAATTTGAAGCTCGATCGGGTTGAAGTGCCAGAACCAGACAAGGCGCACTTGGTCGTCGAGTGTTCCGGTTCGCCAGACGGTCTCGCCACTGCGCTGGGTGCAGTGCGCAAAGCAGGTGTGGTCTGCATTTATGGCGTTCCCAAACCAGGGATTTCTTTACCTGTTTCCCCACACGAGCTATTCATGCGGGAAATTACGGTGCTGACCTCTTTCGCCGGTGCCACAGACAAAACCGTGACGGCAGCCATTGAGTACATCAAGCGCGACGAAGCATTCTTTGAAGGACTGCTGGGCCGGATGATTCCCCTGGAGAAACTTCCGGAGGAATTGACTTCTTGGAGTCCGCAACCCGGTACGCGCACCGTTGTTGACATGAACGCTTGAGGGGCTGTAATGCTGGACAGGGCTGCAATTTTCGATATGGACGGCTTGCTGATCGACAGTGAGCCTTTGTGGTGCACAGCAGAAGTGGAAGTCTTCAACGACCTGGGGGTTCCGCTGCAAGAGAGTATGTGCTCTCAAACAATGGGGTTGCGTACCGATGAGGTCGTCAGTTATTGGTACGCTCAATTCCCTTGGACTGGTTGCAGCCAGTCCGCCGCAGCCGAACGGATGGCCGTGAGAATTTTCGGTTAGAGCCCGTGAGCCGACCTGACCCCGGCCCGGGCGAAGTCCTGATCAAAGTCCGGAAGTGTTTCTTTTCTGCCATGCACGTCCGCGCCATCCAGGTGGGTCACGTCAAGCACAAGCCTCCAGAGATTTTTGGCCGCATACTGGCAGGAGATGTTGTTGCTGTGGGGACAGGTGTCACCGGCATCCGAGAGGGAATGCGCGTCACCGTTAACCCAGAACGACCGTGCGGGGAGTGTTTCTACTGTCAGGTTGGAGAGGCGGGACACTGTGTCAAACCGACAGTGTTACGACCGGGCGGCATGGCGGAATTTGTCTGCGTTCCGGCTGCCCTTGCTGGTGGCATCTTTGAACTTCCCCCATCAGTTTCTTATGAGGATGGCGCGTACACGGAAACACTCGCCTGCACTCTGCAAGGGATGGCCTTGTCCAACATCGGTTTGTCCGATTGCGTCGCTATCATCGGTTCGGGAGGCGTGGGGCTGACGTTCGTTCAGCTGGCACGGATGCGAGGCGCTACAAGGATCGTCGTCGCTGGCAAGCATGACGATTCCCTGCAACAGGCGTCAGCCTTGGGCGCATCCCGCACCGTCAACGTCACCCGCGAGTCTCTCGCGGATGTGGTGATGGCGCAGACGCAGGGTTACGGCGCTGATACGGTTATCGAAGCAGCGGGATCTGCTGAAACCTACGAACAGGCACTAACCCTTCTGCGCTGTGGTGGCACTGCAGTGTGTTTCGGCGGCACACCCCCTGGAACGAAATTTCAGGGAGATCCAAATTTGATCCACTATCGGTCGCTCAAGATTTACGGCAGCTATCGATACATTCCCGATCATTTCCGAAGAGCGCTGGAACTCATCTGCACCAAACAAATCGATCTCCGGCCCATCATCACTCACTCCGTCCCGTTCTCGAAGCTGACATCCGATGCCGTCGATATCTATTGCCAGCCAAATTGCAGGGCACTGGTAATCGACGTGGCGGAAGATGCCTGACTGTCTTGCAGCGCTCACCCGCTCTAAGCTGTGGTAGGATCGTAAGTTGTAAAGCCAAGAGGAAATAGGATGATTCTGGCTGGTGATATAGGGGCGACTAATTGCAGGCTGGCAGTGTTTGACAGGAACCTCTCAGCAGTCGCGAGCGCGTTTTTACAAGTGCAAGGATTACAGCAGCTTTGAGGACGTGGTTCGCCATTTCCTCGAAACCTGCGAGCATCCGATTCAAAGCGCTTGTTTTGGCGTCCCCGGTCCGGTGAGAGAGGGCCGGTGCAAGCTGACGAACGTGCCTTGGGAGGTGAACGCGGCAACTCTGGCTGAAGTGACGGGTAGTCCTGTGACTTTGCTAAACGATGTGGAAGCCAATGCCTACGGGTTGGAAACTTTGCGCGATGACGAGTTAGTGACGCTAAATGCCAGCAGCAAATTGCCCGGGGTAAATCGGGTTGTCGTGGCAGTTGGTACTAGCGTGGGAGAAGCTGCCCTAATAGATGTGGCAGGTCGAATCCATGTGATCGCTTCAGAAGGCGGACACGCCGATTTTGGTCCATTCGATGAAGAGCAGTGGCAACTTCTCCGTTACACTCAGCGCCAATACCAGCGGGTGAGCTATGAAGTAATTCTAGGCGGTCAAGGTTTGGTGCAAATCTACAATTTTCTTCGCGACAGCGGTTACGGTGTCACCCCCGAGTGGCTGGAGCAAGAGATGCAAAATGGAGAGCCGGCTGCTAGTATCAGTAACGCCGCTCTCAGCGGCAAATGCCAGCTCTGCGTGCGAGCACTGGATATGTTCGTATCTATCTTAGCCGCAGAGGCAGGAAATGCAGCAGTGAAGTTTTTGGCCACAGGGGGTGTCTACTTAGGTGGGGGCATTTCGCCCCGAATGCTGGAGAAGCTGCACCAACCGATTTTCCTGGAGAATTTTGTTAATAAAGACAAGATGCGCAACTTTTTGCAGTCTGTCCCTGTCTATGTGATTCTCAACGATGGGGCCGGTTTACAGGGTGCAGCTTGGTACGCTCAAAGAGCTATTTCTTCTGTGGTGTGAGAGCTACCTCTTCTCCAAGGACAGGTATTGGAGAAGATTTTGTCTCCGCTACATCTTCCCCTGACTCCTTATCAGAGCCTTTTCCAGTTTTCGCCAGATATATACCCTCTATAATTAGGGCCAAACCCAACAAGTTGAAAAGACTTAAGCTTTCAGAAAATATCAGCCAGGCAAGAATAGCGACAATTACCGGATCGAGCAGAAGGAATAAGGCAACAAACCCTGAATAAAAGTTGTTGATACTGTATACAACCAATCCGTGACCTAACGCTTCGCAGATAGCAGCTAGGGAAATCACTGCTAACCATCCTGACCAGGAAATCGGGAAAATTTGATCTTCAAAAAGTAGCACTAGGGGGAGCATCAACAAAGTCCCAATCAAGCACCGCCACACGAGTACAGTTGTTACTGAAAACTTTTTTCCAATCTGTTCTAGGATTTAAAAGTTGGCTGCATAGAATAGACTTGATGTTAGGGCTGCAGCGTCACCTGTGAAGCTATTCGTGGATTCTAATAGGTCTGACAATCCTAAAGAACTCGCTCCTACTACGGCCAAGGCCATGCCAATCAGAAATCGGCGGTCAAAATTTTGATTGAATAGCAGCCACCCTCCCAGAGTGGTAAATAGGGGGGTTAGACTCCCCTGAACATTAGCATTAGCGGCACTCGTTTGAGTCAGCGACCAAGTCCAACAAAATCGGCCCAGTAGATGAACTATACCCACGGCTAGTAAAAGCACTATATCTCTAATTTGGTAAACCTGCTGTGGCACAGGTTGGTCGTCTGACACTTGAGTGCGTGCTTGCTTCAGTCCACTCCACGCCCCAAAGATAAGAGTGGCCAGCCACAGCCGATTGAATAATGTCGCATTGACGCTGATTTCTATAACATAAATATTGAGAAAAATTGCTGTTATAGATAGAGCAAATAAGGCGATCGTTAAGAAGATTAGCGCCCTGTATTTTGAGATATTATCTTCTTTTTGTGGCCATGCCAGCAGGTTAAATGTCATAGGTTTGCGCAGCGGTGCTTGTACATAATAATCGTACCGGATAGTGTGTGGCATGTCAAACCTGATGTCAGAATTTCGGTGTGAGATTGACGACCTGGAGACGGACAAGAGAGAGAATCATCAGACTGAGCCTTCAAAATCAAAGAGTGGGCAAAAAAACAATCACAGACGGGGCTTGACGGCGACAAGTTTGCACTACCGTCTGTACATTAGCGGTGTGTTTAAACCGCGTTTTTAAACCGCTCCATAGAGCGAGATCCCCCACTAACTTTACGAACCATATCGGGGCAGATGCTGTCGAATAATTCGCCTTCTAGTACAGGAGAGCAAAAGTTTTCCATCAGCTTCGTAATAAAAGGGGGACAAGGAGACAGCGGAGAGAAAACTAATGGGCTATTTTTGGCAACTCACTCGACAGCTCACTCGACAGAGCGCCCCTGGGCTAATTCACCTGAGGAGGTGAGCAGTCCTTCTGCTATTAAGAATTCATCCAGACTGTCAATCAGGGCATTAGCTCGGTCAAGCAAATCTGAATGGCCGGAATTTACCGAAGTGGCTTTTAGCAAACTCTGGAGCTGCTCTTCCAAATTGGAGGGGTATTTTTGACAAAGAGTTTTCACGAATTCTACCAAGCGCTTTTCTCCGGGATGGGGGACAGAGTTAACGGCAAAGATAATATCAAAATAACTCGCCAGTAAAGCGGCTGTTCGATGATTAATGCTGGCCAAATCATGGCGCTGTACTGCCAACTCTAACTGGTGCAGGTATGAGGAGATATTTTTTCGTAAAATCGGATAATTTTTCGCGACTATCGCTTTTCTCAAGGGGTCTGGATAGGGTTGCCTAGCCACTTGAAGCCGTTGCTCAAACCATCCCATTCTATCAAATAAGGGCAGGGAATGCAACAAACCAAAAACAAGTCGTATAACCCACTTTAGTTTGATGTTTGACTAAGACGGAATCAAGTTGCTCCTCAATCCAACTTGTACTCCGATACATGATATCAATACCCCGTCCAGACTGGGTATGTATCCACTCATCGCCGGTCTCCCAAAATAGGTTGTTAATTTCAAAGCGCTGCGCAAAGTCTCTGGCGATTGCGGCTCTTGTCTCTACCGGAATTTCTTCGGAAATATAAACATAAAAATCTAAATCGGATAAATTGTCTGAAACTAGGCTGCCTTGAGAGCCGGCCAAAACAACTGCTAAGACTTGGGGTAAGCTACTAAACTTCGCAGCTATCTTTTCAGCTAGACTGGTAATTTCACAATCAATGTCCGAGCTATTTTCAATCGTAAAACTGTTTTATTTTGAGAGCATTTGCTGACTATTTACTGAGGGCAAAAAGGGATTCGCTTCACTGATAAACTGGGCGTCTCTGCCAACTTTACAATCCGGCTGCAAAGGGTTAGACAGTCAAATCCAAACGGCTCCGAAATCCTCTCAAGTCTGTTGAAAATGATTGCCTCGGAAACGGGATTTTCTAGTTAGCAGGAAGGCTGTTCTGCCTGCCATCGCAGTTCATCTAGCCTCCGCTCCAGAGCATTGAACTCAACATAGAGTGGTGTGTCCCTTTTCCCATCAATTGACAGTCTGAAAAGACACGCCTCATTTAGCGGCTAGCTTTTCAGGTCACAGTCCCAGCTGACTTCGGATGGAGCGGATTAAATCCGATACGTTTTGGGACGCTCTAAGGTGGATGGAAACAATCATAACTTAAAGCATTTGCTCTAACACCCGTTAGTTTACAAAACTTATTATTCTGTGGCTTCACAATACCAAGGTGAGGCAATCCAAAAGGGAACCTCTAAGCTAGAGGTTACTTCCCGCGCTCAGATTCAAGGCTCTGGCTCGTCTGCCGAAGTTGACCTGATATTTGGAGATTACCACGGGTGAGTGAGAGCGCCACAGGATGGCCCGTGAGCAGCTCGGCGGGCGAGCGTTGGTGGCAGCGAGCGCCGGCAGAAGTCGTTGATTACCTATATACACTGAGAGCTGTATAGATTAAAAGCCGGTGCGTCTGGAGGCATTCGGGATGGTTGTTAAACCTACTGGGCTGATGACAGCAGCACGGCACAGTCCCAGGGGCTCTCAGAGCGGGTCATCAAGCCAAAGGCACGGGGCTTGTGACGAGCGCCAGTGTTCCGAAGGCGCATTTTCAGAATGGCCTGCGCTTTCCCAGGGCAGCCCGAGACGCTGGACTGTCCATTGGGCAAACGGCTCGGCTCCCCGTTGCGGGTGGGCTTTTACAGTCTCGCGGGTAAGTCTCTCGGGCATCCCTTGCCGCACCCAAGTCATTCCCCTCGATCGAGACAGACCGGCAAAGCAAGACATATACTAATAGGATTAAATTGTCAAGATCGGCAAGACCCTTCAAATTCCCAGTCAGGCACACCGGCACCTCTACTCAATGACGCACCCCCCTGGCGGACGTGATGCCGGTGAAAACCCACTCGCTCACCCAACTCGACGTGCCGGCAGAAATCGTCAAGCACTATGTTTTGCCCCACGCGCAAAAGGGGGATATCGTCACCATTGCCGAGCTGCCGGTGGCCATCATGCGAGGCCGGTTTATCGACCCGACAGCGGTCAAGCCCGGATTTGTGGCCAAAGGGCTGTGCTACTTTTTCATGCCTACGTCCAGTTTGGCGACTGCTTGCGGGATGCAGAGTTTGGTGGATATTGTTGGGCCAAAGCGGGTGGTATGCACTTCTGCGCAGTCCCACGCCGGATCGGGGAGCGCCCAACCGGCTTCGAGCATTTATTTGACTGATCGATTTTCTTCCACAGCTGGCTCGCCCAAGATTTTTATACCTATTTGGGATTTGGGATTTTGGATTTGGAATTTGGTATTTTAAAAGGCGGCAGTAAAGCCTTTTTAGCCCCAGTAAAAAATCCTATCTATCTCAACTTTGTATTATATTTCGATTTAATAATTTCAGGTAACACCAGGCAACTCCCCCGCACGGCCAAGCCGAGGGGCGCGGTCACACATTCAGCGGCAGGAGCGATAAGAGCGTGTTTATAAAGTAATCGTTAAGCCCGAGTGGGGCCTATAAACCGGGAATCTTGCTGTAGTTGTAGGGGCGGGTTCACCCCAGATGGCGAAGTGTAGGATGTTAGTTCACCCGCCCCTACTCGTTCTTTCAGCTTCCCCACCACAAGAAACCTGGTCGATAGTGACTTCACTTTTTCTTTATAAATCACCTATAATGGAGAGCGATAGGCCACCGTTACAAAGATGCGGTCACTCGTCTAGTTGAGAGGTTAAGATCCCGTGCTTGATTTAAATAAAATCCAATTTATCGCTCAATCTTATTCCCCCCAAGAACTATTTGCCGCACTGGTGTGGCAGCGCCGGTTAAACCAATTTGACGGTCAGGAAGTCATTAACGACCTTTCCAACCACGCGGATTTATGGGCGAGCTTTATCTTCACAAAACCAATTTTTGCTCCCGATGAAAACGGTCTGAGTTTTGGCGGCGTAATCGACACCCTTCTCGCGATGGCCAATTCCAGTCCTGGGCCCGCAACCAGCATCATTCATTTCGTTGCTTATCCCGCAGATACGCTGTATATTCTGGCGGAAAATCAAGATACAACGGTGTCTCAACTTCTGGACTTGGGGAAAAAGTGGCGGGCTGATTCGGTAGATGTAACCGACGGCACGGATGAGAATTATACTTACCAGCTCAAGCGCCGGCTGAGAGTGCGATTGGAAGAAGCGCTCTTGCTCGATGACAAACGCCCGCGCGATGCTGTGGTTATTTCTTATTGGTGGGACTGAATGCCGGTTGAAATTGCACCTGGGCTTTGGTATAATGCTTGTCCCACCTTCAGGCGGGGTTAAAAGTCTCGACCGCGCCGGCAGGGTTATGGCCATCATTGAAATGCTATTTCTTGATGCCGGCACAAGCGATGAGCTGCCTGCAGAGCTTCCGGACACGGCCAATCCGGAGTCTTCCACCAGCTAGCTGGCCATCACCGGCACAGCGCCCCCCAGATCACCCCCGTTTAGTGTCCAAGATCCCCAACATCCCTCTCAGGTAGTAAAACAAATTCAGCGGACAGCCGGATGTTGAACTAGACGACTCCCTTACGGGAGCCGCCCGTCTTCAGAACCGGACATGA
>CAZJNL010000087.1:0-10271 GCA_964546515.1 uncultured Oscillatoria sp. | reverse complement strand
GTGGGATATCAGGTCAGGATGGGGCCTATCTGGCGCAGCTGCTGCTGAACAAGGGCTACACGGTCTGCGGGACTTCACGGGACGCTCAGATGTCCTCTTTCGGAAATCTGGTGCGTTTGGGCATCCGGGACCTGGTGAAGTTAGAATCTATGTCCCTGACGGATTTTCGCAGTGTGTTGCAGGTGCTGGCGAAAATCCAGTCGGATGAGGTCTACAACTTGGCTGGGCAGAGTTCGGTGGGCCTGTCTTTTGAGCAGCCGGTGGAAACTCTGGAAAGCATCGCCACCGGCACCGTGAATTTACTGGAGGCAATTCGGTTCACCGGCGCACCCATCAAACTTTACAATGCCGGTTCGAGTGAGTGCTTTGGGGACACTCGCGAGGGATCGGCTAGCGAAACTACGCCATTCCGCCCCAGAAGTCCCTACGCGGTGGCCAAAGCGGCGGCGTTTTGGGAAGTGGCCAACTACCGGGAGGCTTACGGTCTGTTTGCCTGTTCTGGTATCTTATACAACCACGAGTCTCCTTTAAGACCGGAAAGGTTTGTGACGCAAAAGATTGTGGCGGCAGCTTGCCGCATTGCTCAGGGTAGCAAAGAGAAGTTGCATCTGGGAGATATTTCCATTAAGCGGGACTGGGGTTGGGCACCGGAGTATGTTGAGGCGATGTATTTGATGTTGCAGCAGGATAAGCCGGATGATTATGTGATTGCGACTGGGGAGAGCAATAAGTTAGAGGACTTTGTGGCCACGGCTTTTGCTTGTGTGGGGCTAGACTGGCGCGAGCATGTGGTGACAGATGCCGGTTTGTACAGACCCACGGATATTGCCGTGGGGAGAGGGCACCCAGCTAAGGCCAGGGAACAGCTGGGATGGCAGGCCAAATATAAGATGCGGGATGTGGTGCGGATGATGGTGGAGGCGAGGATGGAAAAATCTGCCCAAGCATCAGAGTAGGGGCAGGCAAGAGACTGGCCCCTAATTTTTTATAGAAGTGAGGGCGAGAACCTGCGCTATTTATCCTGATGTCAGTTAACAGGGCTGTATTTAGACAACAGTAAGTTCTCTGAGTAGGGATGTATGCCTTGCCAACAGTCAAAGATTCCAGTGGCTATCCTCTGTGGTGGTAAAGGGACTCGACTTCGCGAAGAAACAGAATTCCGGCCTAAGCCCATGATTATGGTGGGCGACCGCCCGATGATTTGGCACATCATGAAGACCTATGCTCACTACGGGTTTACAAACTTCTTGTTGTGCCTTGGCTACAAAGGCGAGGCGATCCGCGAGTATTTTTTCAACTACGACTGGAATCACAGTGATGTCCTGCTAGAGTTGGGAAGTAAGCGAGTGACAAAGCTGCACAACGGGCATGCAGAAGAAAACTGGAAAGTCGCATTGATTAATACCGGCCAAGAAACGCTGACTGGCGGTCGTCTAAAACGCCTAGCCCCCTATTTGGAGCTGATGGGAAGCGACTTATTTTTTGCCACCTATGGGGATGGCGTAGCCAATGTAAACATTTCGGATTTGCTGAACTTTCACTACAGCCACGGCAAGTTAGCAACGGTGACATCTGTGCGACCGCCCTCCCGATTTGGGGAGCTGATTATCCAGGACAACCTAGTAAGCAGTTTTAAGGAAAAGCCACAAACCAGTGAGGGCTGGATTAACGGCGGTTACTTTGTTTTACATCGCAAAGTCTTAGACCTCATTGAAAGTGACAGCACGATATTTGAAGCTGAACCGCTCAGGACTTTATCAGACATGGGTGAGCTAGCGGTATACCAGCACAATGGCTTCTGGCAGTGCATGGACACTTACCGGGAATTAGAACTCTTGAATGAGTTGTATAACTCTGGAAAAGCTCTTTGGCAGGTGTGGAAATGAGTTCATTTTGGCAAGATCGGTCGGTTTTAGTCACTGGATGTACCGGCCTGTTGGGCAGCTGGATGACCCAAGAGTTGGTAAAGCGCGGTGCCAAGGTAGTTGGATTGGTTCGAGATTGGGTGCCGCAGTCCCGCCTATTTACTGAAGGTTTATCTCAAAAAATTACAACTGTCTGCGGTCGTCTTGAAGATTTGGCTACCTTGGAGCGAGCCATTAATGAGCATGAGGTCGATACAGTCTTTCATCTAGCCGCTCAGACGATTGTCGGGGTGGCAAATCGGGAACCGCTGGCGACGTTTGAAGCCAATATAAAAGGAACCTGGAATATCCTAGAAGCTTGCCGGCGGGTAGGTGGTGTCAGCCGGATTGTTGTGGCGTCGAGTGATAAAGCTTATGGCGATCAGGAGATTTTGCCTTACGACGAGACGACCCCTCTGCAAGGAGAGCATCCCTACGACGTTTCTAAAAGCTGTGCGGATTTAATTTGTCGCACTTACTTCGTTACCTACGGGTTGCCGGTCTGCGTGACTCGCTGCGGCAATTTTTACGGCGGTGGGGACTTGAACTTTAACCGGATTGTGCCGGGTACGATTCGCTCTGTGCTGCTCGGCGAGCGCCCGGTCATTCGCAGCGATGGCAGCTATATCCGGGATTATTTTTACGTCAAAGATGGAGTTTTGGCGTACCTTCATCTGGCAGAGCAGATGAGTCGGAGTGAGATTTTGGGAGAGGCGTTTAATTTCAGCAATGAGCTGCAAATCTCCGCTCTAGAGATGGTGCGAAAGATTTTGCGTCTGATGGACAGGACTGATTTAGAGCCGGTGATTCTCAATCAAGCAAGCAATGAAATTAAGCACCAATATCTTTCCGCCCAGAAGGTTCGCACGGTTTTGAATTGGCAATCCCAATACTCCCTCGACGCCGCTCTGATGGAGACGATTGAGTGGTATCGGGCTTTTTTGATGCCTGCGCCGGTGCCGGTTTTGACTCGCACTCGTTAAAAACTGTAGAATTTTCCTGAAGACAATGACACAATCTATTCCGATGCATCGCCCAGCTGGTGCCTGTGACCAGGAGCGAGAACTGCGAGCGCAAGTCTTCTCTGCCGTTGAAAAATACTACGAATTCAAATTTAAAAGCAGGCAATTTATACCTGGCAATACCTATATTCCTGTGTCCGGCAAGGTTTTCGATGACCGGGAATTGGTGCGGCTGGTTGATTCCTCCCTGGATTTTTGGCTAACTACCGGCAGATATGCCGCTGAGTTCGAGCAGCGATTTGCTGAGTGGATGGGGGTTAAGCACTGTCTGTTGGTCAATTCTGGATCTTCGGCAAATTTGCTGGCACTGACGGCGCTGACTTCGCCCAAACTGGGAGATAAGCGGCTGAAACCGGGGGATGAGGTAATTACGGTAGCGGCTGGGTTTCCCACGACGGTGAATCCGATTTTTCAAAATCAGCTGGTGCCGGTGTTTGTAGATGTCCAGTTTCCCACGTATGACATCGATACTGACCGGCTGGAAGCAGCTTTGTCTGAAAAGACGCGAGCCATTATGATTGCTCACACGCTCGGCAATCCCTTCAATCTAGAGGCAGTGATGGCTTTCGCTCAAAAACATGACCTCTGGGTAATTGAGGATAACTGCGATGCGGTGGGGAGTCTCTATGCCGGCAAGAAAACCGGCACATTTGGGCACTTGGCTACCGTCAGTTTTTATCCGGCGCACCATATGACTATGGGTGAGGGGGGAGCGGTACTCACCAGCGATACTCGTCTGAAGAAGATTGTGGAGTCATTCCGAGACTGGGGACGAGATTGCTGGTGCGCTCCTGGTGTGGATAACACATGCAATAAGCGGTTTGGCTGGCAGCTGGGAGATTTGCCGTTTGGGTATGACCACAAGTACACATACTCCCATGTGGGCTATAATCTGAAAATGACGGATATGCAGGCGGCGGTGGGCTGCGCCCAGCTGGATAAGTTGCCTGAATTTGTGGCGAAGCGCCGGCAGAATTTTGAGTTTCTGCACGGACAGCTGCAAGATTTGCAAGATGTGTTAGTGTTGCCGGTGGCGACTCCCAATTCCGAACCCAGCTGGTTTGGCTTCCCCATATTTGTCCGGGAGGACGCTCCCTTTACCCGCAATGAGCTAGTCCGGCATCTGGAGGAGAAACGCATCGGCACCCGACTGTTGTTTGCGGGGAATTTGGTGCGGCAGCCGGCTTACAAAGGATTGAACTATCGCGTGGTGGGGGAGCTCACTAATTCTGACAGGGTAATGCAAGGCGTCTTCTGGGTTGGGGTGTTTCCTGGCTTGACAGAAGAGATGTTGGCCTATACTGCTTCCACGATTCGAGAGTTTTGTCGCAGTTTTTAGTCGCGGGATAGAACCAGGAATGAAAATCCGTGAGACAAAGATTCCTGGGTGTTACGAAATTACCCCGGATGTCTTCAAAGACGAACGGGGCAGTTTCGTAAAAACCTTTCACCAGGATATCTTCAAGATCCATCAACTTGAAACCAAGTTTACAGAGGAATACTATTCTGTCTCTCTCCGGAATGTTTTGAGAGGTTTGCACTTCCAACTGCCGCCCGAAGCACACACCAAGATGGTATACTGCGTTCAAGGTCAAGTTATTGATGCGGTGGTTGATTTGCGGGTTGGCTCTCCGACTTTCGGCCAGTTCGCTCTGTTCGATTTGAGTGCGGAGAAAGCCAATACGCTCTACATACCGCCCGGGCTAGCGCATGGGTTTTATGTGACCGGCGAAACGGCTCTTATGATGTACAAGGTTTCTACGGTTTATTCGCCGAAACACGATACGGGGATTCACTGGGATTCAGTGGGGATACCCTGGCCTTGTACAGAGCCAATCGTCTCGAAGAGGGACAGCAGCTTCGCAGCTTTGTCAGAATTCAAGAGTCCATTTATTTATTAAGTGATGAAAGCACTGATAATTGGAGCGTCGGGGCTGGTTGGTTCCCATCTCATGCAAGCTTGTCACCGGCGCGGTTGGGACGTGGTGGGAACCTATCACAATTTTGCTCAATCTGGACTGATGCGATTGCAACTGACGGATGCTGCCGGTGTGCGGTCGCTCGTGCAGCAGTCTCAACCAGATGTGGTGTTCCTGCCGGCGTTTCGCTCAAATGTGGATTACTGCGAGCAACACCCAGATGAGACTTACCAGATTAATGTCGCCGGCAGTTTAAATGTGGCCACAGCGGCTGGTGATGCCGGCGCTCAGCTGGTGTTTTATTCCTCAGATTATGTCTTCAACGGCAGAGGTGGGCCATATCGGGAAGCGGACGAACCAGACCCGATCTGTGCCTACGGTTGGCAGAAGTTGGAAGTAGAGCGGAAAATTTCAAAGTTATTGGAAAACTTCCTGATTCTCCGCGTCACGGTTGTATACGGACATGAGGCGCAGGGCAAGAATTTTGTCAGCCGTCTGGTTAAAACGTTAGAAGGTGGTCAGGTGCTGAAAGTCCCTGAAGATCAGGTAGGTTCTCCGACGCTGGTGGATGATATTGCAGAGGCTAGCTGCCGTCTGGTAGAAGCCGGTGCCACCGGCATTTTTCATGTGGCAGGACCCGATTGGATGAGCCGGTATCAGTTTGCAGTGGAGGTGGCGAGGGTGTTTGGGTTGCCGGTCGGGAATATTGTGCCGGTGACGACAGCCGAATTGGAGCAAGCCGCACCGCGCCCCCTGGAGGCGGGTATGGTGTGCGACCGCCTTGTGCAAACTCTTAATTGGAATTTGCGCGGCGTAGTTGAAGGACTGGAGTATCTGAAGCAAAATCAGGCTTATGTCAGCATCTAAGCGGATTGCATTTGCGGTTGGGATCTCTTGGCTGAGTCGGGCAGTTTCGATTCTCGCAAACCTATTTTTAATCCCCATCCTTTTTCGCTACATGGGGAAGGAGGAACTGGGACTCTGGTTTTTACTAGGGAACAGTCAAGCTTTTTTGGGTTTGCTGGGGATGGGAATCGCGCCCACGCTGACGCGGCACATTGCCTTGGCAAAGGGGAAAAGCGGTGCTGACCCAGGGGTAGAGCTGACAGAGGAGAGTAAGCAGCACATTGGGGATTTGGTCGTTACAGGTCGGATCATCCTGCAATGGCTGGCAGTGGTGGTGTTTTTTATTGCCTGGGCATCTGGTTATGGCTTGATAGGCCAATTGGAGTTAAAAGAGATATCCCCCCAGACAGTTTTTTGGGCGTGGACGCTGATGTGTGCGGGGTATGCAGTGGGGGTTTGGGTATCGTACCTCAACTGCTGGCTGGCGGGGATTGGATATGTAGGTTGGGATAGTCTGATTAATACGGTGATTTCGCTGATAACTATTGTTGCTAATATTAGCGCTGTTTTGTTGGGGGGTGGGCTGCTTCTACTGGCAGCGATTTTGGTCTTTGCTGGCTTGGTGCAGCGGTTGACACTTTTGGCATTGATTCGCTGGAAAAAACCGGAAATGCTCACAGTACGAGGGCGGTGGAATGCTGACTATGCTAGAGCGATGGTGCAACCAGCAATTTACGCTTGGCTAACGAGCATTGGCTCTTTTCTAATCCTGCGGACTGATGACTACTTTATTGCCCTGCTGCAAGATGTGGCCAGCATTCCAGCCTATCGCGCAACTTACCAGTTTGTATCTACTTTGTTTATGATTGTGGCTCCCATTGCTGGCTCGTCTTCTGTATTTATCAGCCAGATGTGGCAAGCTGGGGAATTGGAGGCAATTCAGAGAATTGTAATTCGCAACGCTAAAATCACTCTTTGCGTGATGGCATCTGGGGTGGCATTTGTCCTGACTGCGGGTCGAGAATTTCTTGATTTATGGCTGGGAGCGAATAATTTTGTCGGTTATCCAATTTTGGTGGTTTTCTGCATTATGCTGACGCTAGAGGCCCAGCATAATGTCATGGCCCAAAGTGCTCGTGCCACGGAGGATGAGAGGTACGCACCTTGGGCCATCGCTTCTGGAATTCTCAACGTCATCTTTACCGGGATTCTAATTCAGCCGTTTGGACTTTTGGGGGTAGCGTTGGGAACCATGCTCGCCCAGCTTATGACGAATAACTGGTATGCTCTCTACCGACCGATGTTGCGCCTGCAAATTCCCTGGCATATTTATTTAAAATCTGTAACTTGTCTTTGGCTAAATCTTTTTATATATAGCTATTTATTTTCTGAAATTTCTGTAAAAATTATTAAATATTTCTGGCCTGCAAGCGCGGCTTTTATTGTGTTAAATAGTGCGGCTCTTTCCGGATTAATTCTGGCAATATTTTCCTGGATATTTATTTTAACTAGCCAGCAAAAACTTCGTTTAAAGAATAAATTACTCAACCTGATAAATGCGGAGAGTTGATAGGGCTAAAATTACCCAATTATCTTTAATTAAAGAGCCGGAGCGCCACCCTAACGAACAGCCTGTGTTGGATACAGGGCTGCCCGATTCCTCGGCTTGTCCTCCCTTGTTTTCCGTCTGCATTCCCACATACAATAGGGCAAGCATGCTGCCCGCTGCTATAGAAAGCGTGCTGGCTCAGGATTTTGATAATTTTGAACTCATTATATGCGACAATGCAAGTACAGACAAGACAGAAGAAGTTGTAAAAGATTACACTGATCGGCGACTTCGCTACGTGCGCTATGATAATCTAGTGAGTATGTACGGTAATCACAACCGCTGCGTTGAATTAGCACTAGGTAACTGGATTGTTTTTCTGCACAGCGATGACCGTATGGAAAATTTGAGATTAGCTCAATCAATGCTGGAAACACTTCCGACGGGAGTTTGGGCTTGCTTTCCTTATAGAGCTGACAATCCAAGTTATCCTACTTATCAAGAGTGGGGGTTTTTAGAAATTCTCGAATTGATGAATGGGATATCCCCTAGCGGTTCTGTTTATCGAAAAGACGCGCTGCAAAAAATGGGGGGATTTGCGGAAGACAATATTATTGCTGATTGGGAAATTTTGCTGAATATGTCTTTTCATCACGGGTTGGTGTACAGCTACAGCTCTCAACCTTTTGTTACTAGAAATTTCCACGGGAGAAATGCTTATTTGAGAAGCATTAGAGACGGGAGCGCTCATTTTGGCAAAGCTCAGTGTGTCAAAAGGTTGTTTGGCAATCTGGAAATAAATGAGTTCAAAAAAATCGTCAATATTATTTTAATAAAATGGGAGGTTTCTAAAATTACCAAACTTTATTTTTATTTGTTAATTTCTGGCCTGAACGGGGAGGCAAGATATTTGAAACTAAAGGCTTTGGCATGCAAAAAGTTT
This sequence comes from uncultured Oscillatoria sp., assembly GCA_964546515.1. Taxonomy (GTDB): domain Bacteria; phylum Cyanobacteriota; class Cyanobacteriia; order Cyanobacteriales; family Oscillatoriaceae; genus Oscillatoria. The sequence goes on along the minus strand of CAZJNL010000087.1, from coordinate 2,088 downwards.
CTGCTTTTCTCGGTAAGCAATATCTATGCCATAATAGGATTTTTTTTTGGCCCAGATACATTTTGGAATATTTACAAAAAAATCCGCTGCATATTTTGAGCACTTTATTTGTCAAATAGTTGTGTTTTTGCGGACGGGATAGATATGAAGCAGTATAGATAGTTGGCTGTAAGGCATCACTGGAACAAGCCTTGAGTAAATGGAGAATACCATGCGAGCTATAGTCACTGGTTGTGCGGGGTTTATAGGTTCTCATCTGTGTGACCGCTTGTTGGCAGAAGGTCACGAAGTCATCGGCATCGACTGCTTTACAGACTATTACCCCAAACACCTCAAGCAAGCCAATATGGCTCAGGCTTTACAGCATTCTCATTTCCAATTTATCAATCAAGATATTCTGGACTTAGATTGGACTGAACTGCTGAAGGGATGTCAAGTGGTGTTTCACCAGGCTGCTCAGGCTGGCGTGCGGTCAAGTTGGGGCAGTAAGTTTACTGAGTACACCCGGAACAATATCGAAGCGACTCAAGTCATTCTAGAAGCAGCAAAGGAAAGTGCTAGTCTTGAGCGCTTAGTTATCGCTTCCACTTCTTCAGTGTACGGCGATGCTGAAACCATGCCAACCCCAGAAACCGCCTGTCCGAAACCCGTTTCTCCCTATGGCATCACTAAACTGGCGGCAGAGCGATTGGCCAGCTTGTACCACAAAAACTTTGGGGTGCCGGTGGTGATGTTGCGATATTTCACAGTCTACGGTCCCAGACAGCGACCTGAAATGGCCTTCTCTAAATTTATTCGAGCGATCAGCCAACAGCAACCTATTGAACTATATGGAAATCGTGAACAAAGCCGAGACTTTACCTTTATATCAGATGTGGTAGAAGCTAATTTAAAAGCCGCTAAATTTCCTACTATCAAAGGTGAAATATTTAACATTGGTGGGGGGTGCCGGGTGAATTTGCGCTATGCCATTGAGCAAATCGCCGCGATGATTGGCCAGCCAGCACATTATGTAGAGAGGCAACCCCAAGCAGGAGATGCTAGACACACCAGTGCTGATATTACAAAGGCACAAAAAATATTGGGCTACGAGCCGCAGGTGGATCTAGAGACTGGATTGACTAAACAGATATACAGCTGCAAAAAATATGAATAAGTTTATAGCTGTTCAAATGGGCGCACGGCGCAACTATGCAGTGCCTAGCATCTTAGAAGAAGCAGGAATGCTGGAAGCTTTTTATACAGATTTATGCGCCAATGCAGGACTAGGATCTGTAGCATCTCAACTATGCCCGAATTGGTTAAAAGGCACTTTAATCAAGAATTTGTTAGGTCGCAAGCTGCCTTATAATTTACTCAATAAAACTTACAGCTCTCCTATTCCAAGCCTGCTATATTTACTGCGGAAGCAGTTAGCTGGACATCATCCAGAGCGGGCCGCACGAGCAATGGGTAAGTTCAATACTGAATTTGGTAATGATTTGATCGCGTATGGAATCGGAGAAGCAACCCATCTCTACACTATGCTGGGAGAGGGTACTCCCTTTCTGAGATTTGCTAAGGAGAAAGGGCTGACTACAGTTACAGAATTTTTTATCATCTTAAATGCTCACTATATTCTCAAAAATGAACGAAAAAGATTGCCCGAATTTGAACCTGAGTCTAATGAGAGCTTAGTAGAGGAAGCTTTTTCATGGCTGAGGGAAGTTTGTTCTTTGACTGACTGGGGAATCGCTCCCTCAGAAGCAGTTCGTCAAGACTTAGTGCTGAATTTTGGCATTCCCGCTCATCGGTGTTTTGTAGTTCCCTACGCGGTCAGTTATTCTTGGTTTTATCTAGAAAATACTCCCAGGAAGGGTCAGATATTATTTGTGGGAACTGCTGGGCTCCGCAAGGGGATTCACATTTTAGGCATGGCAGCTCAGAAGTTGAACCATCGCAAGTACGAATTTCGCGTGGCTGGCGATGTTTCTGAGATTGTGCGTCGGAATAGTCTCACCCATAATCTCAACTTTCTGGGTCGAGTTCCTAGAACGGAAATCAAGCAAGAGTACGCTCAAGCAGATATTTTCGTTTTACCGAGTTTAG
>CAZJNL010000086.1:0-10310 GCA_964546515.1 uncultured Oscillatoria sp. | reverse complement strand
ATCCCCAATCCCCAATGCCCAATTTGTTCGGATCGTGATTGCCGACAATGGTCCGGGAATGCCAGAAGCGGTGCGGGCGCGGATTTTTGATGCTTTCTTCACGACAAAGGCGGTGGGTAAGGGCACCGGCATGGGGCTGTCTATCAGCAGGCAGATTGTGGTGGAGAAACACGGCGGCGTGTTTGAGTGCGTTTCCCAACCGGGTGCCGGTACTCAGTTCTGCATTGAGATTCCCGTGGTACACTCTCCTGCGCCTTGTAAGGAGAAAGTTGGAGCGGTTTTGTAGACGTGGGGTGGGTTATGCAGTAGGGCGCTCGACAAGTCATCGGGTGCGGGATGCCGGTGGGAGTGCGAGTGCAAAGCACTCCTTTTCACCGGCATAACTTTTAAATCTATATTCTCACACGGAGAATTTTCCGTCAAGGCTTGACAGTAGCTCCCAAATCAGATGGGCGGTTTGTTGTTTGCCGGCTACTTGCAGGGGAGGCGTACTTAATACGAGACGCTCGCCCTTAAATTCAAAGAAGCGTTCTTGGCTGACACCCACCCAGTTGGGAAATGGCTTGAACGTGAGGGATAACTTTGTTGCCTTGAATTTCATACAGCCCGCAATATGCAATATAACTTTGGGCTGCTATGGCCTGCTCCTCTTGGGTGGCTGCGCCCATGTCAAAAGCAGCAAAATTGGAGCGATGAGCCTTCATGATCTGCGCGGACATATATCCGTCAGCAGTGTACATAAGATAGCCAATTGCATCTTGACCGTATGGGTAGATGGCCTGACCCTCACTATCCCTCAATTCAAAGGATACCAGCCGCCAAGTTCCTGCAAATTGATTTTATGCCATTCTCTCTCCTTTTTTGAGTAAAAAAAGCAGAAAAACGTTGCTGTCAACGTCTTTCCGATTAGAAATCATCTAGGCTACTTCTGAGGCGCAGTAATAAGTGACACCAGCTCCCCGGAAATCGCTTGTAAAAGCAGCTCTTTGTCGCTATGCAGAAATACATGGTTTCCCGGTAACATTTGCAGCTTAAAAGTGCTGCGTGTCTGCTCGCGCCAAGCAGAGAGATGCTCTTGGGTTATCACCTTGTCCTGCATCCCTCCGAACGCTGAAATCGGACAATCCAGTGGCTCCTCCTCTGAGTAGATATAATTCTCAACCATCAACCCCCCTACCTTTAAACTCGGTAGCAACAGCCGCATCAGCTCGGTATTTTGCTGAAGGGATTCCGGTAAATCAATAAGATATGTTTTTTCGAGCAACTCGGAGTCAGAGAGATCTGCGACAGAAGAATGTGGGTACGGGAGTTGGGGAGCGTGCCTTGCGCCAATGAACAAGTGAGCGGGAATTTTACCATTTTCTCGGCGCAGGTGACGGGCCAGTTCAAAGCTGAGCAATGCCCCAAGACTGTGGCCGTAGAAAGCGAATGGCTTGTCCAGATAAGGAAGCAGAACTCGTGCGAGGGTTTCCACAAGAGGGGTGAGCTTGTCGAATGGCTGTTCGCCCAAACGGTCGATACCTCCTGGAAGCTGAAGGGCACAGACTTCTATATCTGATGGCAAGTTATCCGGCCAGGGAAGAAACACTGAGCTACTTCCTCCATAGTAGGGGAAGCAGAACAGGCGCAGGCGGGCATCCGGATTTGGTTTGGGGAAGACGAGCCAATCGGAAGCAGCTAGCGTAACCCAGGAGTGGGATTGTGTCTGGGAAGTTGCTGTAGTAGTGGAGCTGGCTGGGGTTAGTTTCTCAATTAGCTCCCCTGCTAGTTGGGAAATGCTCGGACCCCGCATGAGTTTCATTGTGGGCACGTCCACACTCAGATCGCTTTTGATGCGGTTACTCAGCTCCACTGCCATCAAAGAGTCAAGTCCCAAATTGGTCAGCGGTTTGGAGCTGTCCAGTTTGGCGGCAGAAGCTCCCAAGACGCGAGCAACTTGTTCGCACAGATAAGATTTCAATAACTGCTGGCGCTCTATCGGTTCCGCTGCCATAAGGGCATTGCGGAGCGAATCTCCTTTATTGCTGGAGGAGCCTGGCTCTTCAGAAATAGCTTCTTCACCTCTCAGGTAAGAGAATCGCCCTGATGCGCCTGCAGCGTGAACCTGGCACCACCGCTGCCAGTTCATCGGTACCACCATTGTCTGGACTGCCTCAAGAAGGAGTAATTCTCCCAGCATCGAGAGCGCTTGCTGCGACGGGAGTGATTTAAATCCAATTCGCTGTAGATGCTCGTTTACGTCGGTATTCTGAGCAACGAAACCAACATCGGCAATGACTCCCCAGTTGACAGTCAGACCTGCAAGTCCTTTTTGGCGGCGGTGGTGAGCCAGCGCATCCAGAAAAGCATTGCCAGCCACATAATTCCCCTGTCCTGGATTTCCCACAGCTGAAGTAAAAGAGGAGAAATTCACGAATAAATCCAGCGGAGTATTTAATGTCTGACTGTGCAAGTTCCAGGCACCGATGACCTTGGGAGCCATCACTTTAAAGAAGCGTTTCCCATCCAGTTGCAGCAGGATAGCATCGTCGAGAACCATTGCAGCATGGATAATCCCTCGCAACGGCGGCAGAGACTGCTTAATGTCAGCCAGAACATCAGCCACTTGAGTTGCTTGGCTCACGTCTGCTTTGGCAACTACCACGTTCGCGCCCGCTGCCTCCAGGGTTTTTACCGCTGACTGGGCGGCTGGTGAGGCGGCACCGCTGCGTCCCATCAATACTAGGTGTTTAGCACCGTTTTGCACCAGCCACTGAGCTACGGCTAAACTAAACCCACCGAGTCCGCCGGTAATCAGATAAGTGCCATCAGGGCGAAATGTCACTTTCTCCTGTGCTGCGGGAGCCACCACCACATCTGGATCTTGCAAAGACACTACAATTTTGCCAATATGCAATGCTCTGACCATGTAACGGAAGGCGTCTCGCACTTTGGAGATCGGAAAGACCCGGTGGGGCAGTGGGTGGAGGGTTCCCTCCTCAAAGTGTTTCATTAATTCTCGGAATAGCTCCTGGCCAAAATCAGGGCGTTCTCGCCACAGCCGGTCTAAGTCCACAGCGAAAAACGACAAATTATTTTGAAAAGGTCGCAGACCTAATTTGCTGTTTCCGTCGATATCCCGCTTGCCGATTTCGATAAAACGTCCGTAGGGTGCCAGCAGAGAAAGGCTCAAAGGTATCGCTTCTCCCGCCAAAGAGTTGAGGACGATATCAACTCCTTTGCCTGCGGTGCGTTGCATCACCTCATCGGCAAACGCAGTGGAGCGAGAATCCATGACGTGAGGGACGCCGAGCGCTTTGAGAAATTCTCGTTTTTCTGGACTGCCTGCTGTGGCAAAAATCTCTGCACCAGCTTTTTGAGCCAGTTGGATGGCGGCCAGACCGACACCTCCTGCAGCAGAGTGAATGAGAACCCGCTCGCCCTTACGGATTCGCCCCAATTCATGCAGGGCGTAGTAAGCCGTAAGGAAAACAACAGGAATCGTAGCCGCTTCTTCAAAACTTATATGTGCGGGCTTGCCCACCACCAAGCGGGCATCTGTTGTGGTATAGCTGCTAAAGCTGTGAGGGGCGCAGGCAATAACTTCATCGCCTATCTGAAACCCTTCTACCCCAGAGCCAATTGCAGTAATAATTCCGGCACACTCCAAGCCGAGCGACCGCCCGGAGAAATTCCCCTCTAAGTTAACATCAGCCAGCAAGTTCATTGCCTTGGCCACATCCTTAAAGTTGAGCCCCGCCGCGCAGACCTGAATCTCAACCTCTCCCGGCGCAGGTTTGGGGCGTTCAATTGCTCGCAGCGTCAAGTTGTCTAAGATTCCCGGTTTGGAGATTTCCAAACGGAACGGTTGAGAAGATGAAGTTACAACCTTTTTCTTTTCTGCGGCAATATCTGCGGGCGACACTGGCATCAGGCGATGAACATACCGCGCTTCCCCCCGCAGGGCGATTTCATCTTCCCCGTCATCTGACCACAATTCTGCAAACAGCGACTGAATCTCTATGCTGCGCAGACCTGTCGGTTCGGGAGAGACGACGGGGCTGATATCCACCTTCCGACACTGGAGATTGGGAAATTCATTGTTTATCACCCGACCCAAACCCCACAAGGGAGATTGAGCCACCTCGACTGATTGAACCGAATCTCCTACCGGGATAGCTCCACTGGTGACCAGCACCAGACGAGGAGAACTCCCCACTCGCGCCAACGCCTGAACCAAGTGCAAAACGCTCAGACAGCCCAGTGGAAGCGCCTCTTCCAAAGAAGCAACTGTGGTTTCCTCGGTTGGAGTTATGTCCAGACTCCACAGGTGAACTATCCCGCGACAGGCAGGCTCAGAGACACTAACAGCCTCTAAGAGCTGCTGCATGTCCTCTGGACTGTCTGGGCGAATTTGGAAAAAGTCAGCATCAATGCGCTTGAAGCCATCTCCAGGCGAGATGAGAATGGGAGTCTCTGAGCGTTCTTTGAGTGCGATTGCCAACTGCTGCCCTACCCCTGAGCGACCGCCTTGCGGTGCGCTTGCGCTATCGGCAAAAATCAGCCAGCTTCCTTGTTGTGAGGGTTTGGGAGTAACAATTGACTCAGCGTGAGTTTCTCGCTGTACTTGAGGGCCAGTAGCCAAAATCACAGTGATCGCAGACTCAGCCGCGCCGTTATCTGAAATACCAGCAACTTCCTCAAACCCGACCTCTGAGAGTAAATCTCGCCATTTTTGCCAGGAAAGGGGCGGGTTTGCCTGTCGCAAATCAAGAGCGGAAAATAGCCACCAGCCCTTGAGCATTCCCAAGCTCATATCCGCCCAACGAGGAGCGTTTGTTAATTCCAACAGCACCAGCAACCCGTTAGATGCTAGAAGCTGTTTGACATTTTCCAGGGTGTGGCGCAAGTCACGGGTAGCGTGCAGTGCGTCTGATGCCACAATCAGATCGAAGGAATGGGGGTCAAATCCTTGAGAAACCGGGTCTGTTTCAATATCCAAAATCCGGCACTCAATGAACGGATAATCGCTGAATTTCGACTGAGCCGAGGTGGCGAACTGTTGGCTTACGTCCGTAAACACATATTCCGTCCGCTTTGCTGGAAGTACAGGCAGCATGTAGGATGTCATCGAACCCGTCCCCGCACCAATTTCCAATATGCGCACCTTTCGCCCTGATGGGAAGGACTCCAGTGCTGCCCGTACCGCCTTCTGAACTAGCAGGTTATAGATACGAAAAGTCGGCGCGTCTTGGTACAGATGCTCAGTTGTTGTCTGAGAACCTTCTGGGAAAATCAGTTGCAGCGGATCGACTTCTGCCCGCAACACTTCAGCCAATTTATTGCCGCACCGATCCAACAGCATCAACTCGGCTTGATAGGCAGGAAATCTCGCCAAAAGTTCTTTCCAAGTTGACTGCGGTTCTTTGAATTCTGGAATTTGGCAGACCTCCCACCCGTCATCTTTGCGGCGCAGGACGCCTTCAGAATTAAGGATTTCCAGCATCCGACCCAACAGGCGGCTGTGCCCGGATACCACGCCCAATTGCTCCGCAAGTGTTTCCGCGCTTATACGCTGGTGCAATTGAGGCTCAAAGCCGAGCTTTTTGAAGGCTTTCCAGATGTAACCGGCACACAAAAGGTCTAGGAGCGGCTCCACCGTATCGTAGTAATGCAGCCGTCCTAATTGCACGCTCAAGCGAGCCGCTTCGCCAGACAAACTCTCAGCCAGAAGCCGGGAAGATGGCAGATAATCAGCAGACCGGCTCAAGGGCGCGGTTCCGGGGCGTGCTTTCAACTCCCATTGATATTCGTAGAGATAATCCTCTTTTTCTGCTACCGACTGCGCTTTTTCTAGGGACTTGCAGCAGAATCCCTGAATTTCTACCAGCACATTGCCAGATTCATCCAGCAGTTGAATGTCTCCCTTAATCCGATTGGACTTTTGCTCTACCAGACGGGCATAACTCCACACTTGAACTTCAGGAGGACTGTAAACGCGAAGTCGTTTTATCTGAACCGGCAGGTAGGTTGCCTTGGATGATACGGTGCCGAGAAGAACCTGAAAGCAAGCATCCAAAAGAGCCGGATGCAACTGGTACTCTTTGACTTCTTTTTCTAGCCCTTTAGGAAGTTGGAGGAGTGCGATCGCTTCAGAGCCAGCACTCCAGAGTTGCTCGATTCCTTGGAAATTCGGGCCATATTCCAGTCCCATTTCCTGGAACTGTTGATAGAGAGCGCTCTTGGAAATCTCTTCAGTACACCGGCTGCGAATCTCATCTAATACAACCGACTTGGGAGCGTGGCCATTCTGTAGCCTTTGCAAGTTGCCAGTTGCGTGTTGCACCCACGACGATTCCTCACCTTTGGCTTGACTGTGGATGTCAAAAGAGGTTTGACCCCGGCGATCGACACTCAACTGAACTGTTTCCGCTTCGTCAGCGAAGAACAGCGCTTTGTGAAACTCAATGTCTGACAAAACATAAGACCCCTCACTGAAAATTTCCTTGGCAGCAGCCAGCGCCATTTCTACATAAGCTGCCCCCGGATAGACCACGGCTCCCTGAACGCGATGGTCTTCTAGATAAGTGAGATGGTGCAAGTCTATCGTTGCATTCCACTGCGGCTGGGGCGATTGCAGACGGCTTCCGAGGAGCGGGTGAACCGGCACTCCCAGCACAGTTCTCTGGTAAGAAAGTCCCAGCCGAGCTTGTTGTGATTCCTCCGATTCGTTCCAGTAGCGCTCTCGCTGCCACGGATAGGAAGGCAGGCGAACGAACTGACCTTGTGGATAGAGTCGATGCCAATCTACCGGATATCCCAGCGTGTAGAGCTTGCCAAATGACCCCAACATCACAGCCCCTTCCGGTTCTTTGCGCCGCAGCGAAGGCAGTGCCGTTGCTGTTTTGCCGGCTTTTACAGAACACTCAGAGATATAACTGGTCAGGACTGGATTGGCGCTAATTTCTAGGAATAGGTCATACCCTGCTTGCAAGAGTCCCTCCACTGCTGTGACAAACAGCACCGGATTCCTCATGTTTTGCGTCCAGTAGGCCCCATCAATTTCTGGCCCTTTAACTTGCTGGCCAATGACGGTGGAGAACAGGGGAATAGTTGCTGTTTGGGGTTTAATTCCTTGCAAGGATTCTGCTAATTCTGCCTTCAAAGGCTCCATCAAGGGACTGTGATACGGCACTTCCACCTGCAGGAACCGGCAGAAAATTTGTTTGCCCTCCAAAGATTGGGCAATTTCTTCCAAAGCACTGCCATCTCCGGATAAGGTGACGGAACTCGGGCTGTTGACAGCCGCGACAGAAACCCGTTCTTCATATCCGGCTAGCACCCGCTGAGCTGACTCTAACGACAGCCCGACGGCTAGCATTTTCCCTTGTCCTGCTGTTTTTGCTTGCAAGCGGCTGCGGTGGAAAATCACGCTGATGGCATCTTCTAGACTCAGAACCCCAGCAACGTGGGCGGCTGCCACTTCCCCGACACTGTGACCGACAATTGCTTCCGGGACAATGCCCCAACTGCGCCATAAAGCAGCGAGTGCGACTTGCACGGAAAAAATGGCACACTGAGCAATTTGCGTAGAGTTGATGCGAGAGGTTTCCTCTGATGCGGTCAGTTCTTCCAATAGCGACCAATCAGCATATTGCCGCAGCAATTCGTCGCACTGTTGAATGGTTTCTCGGAACACGGGTTCCGACTCCAATAGCTGACGCCCCATCGCCCACCATTGCTGTCCCATGCCGGAGAACACAAAAGCGAGTTTGGCTGGGGAGTCGGCAAGTGGGCGACCCGAAGACATGCCGATGCGCGTTTCTCCGGCTAAAAAGGCTGACAGGTTTTCTGCCATTTCTTCTTTGGAATTAGCCACTACTGCCAGCCGGTGACTGTGATGGCCTCGGCGCAGGCTAGCAGTGTAGCAGATGTCGGAGAGTGAGAAATATTCAGTTGTTAAAAAATCTTTGTAAGCCGCTGCTGATGCATTCAGTGCTTCATCAGATCGAGCTGACAGCGGCAATAAGAATGATTTAGAATTTGGGATTTGGGACTTGGGATTAATTCCGCCTCCAGTATTTTCAGGGGCTTCTGCTACCACTACGTGGGCATTAGTGCCGCCAAATCCAAAAGAATTGATACCAGCAAGGCGCGTCCCCTTTCCATTGGGCCAGGGTTCAAGTGACGTCGGCACGCGCAACCGCAATTCCTCAAATGGAATTTTGGGATTTGGGGTCTGAAAATGCAGATTGGGTGGAATCATGCCGTGTTTTACAGCTAGCGCTGCTTTGATGAGTCCAGCCACCCCCGCCCCAGATTCTAAATGTCCGATGTTCGTCTTTACCGAACCGACAGTGCAGTAGTCTCCAGCGGGCCGATTTTTCCCGATTGCGTTTCCCAGCGCGGTTACTTCAATCGGATCGCCTACGGGCGTGCCGGTGCCGTGAGCCTCCACATACTGTATTTGCTCTGGTGAAATGCCAGCAAGCCTGCAGGCATCCCGGATAGCAGCTTCTTGAGCCTCTCCGTTGGGCACCGTGATGCCATTGGTTTGACCATCCTGGTTAACGGCGCTCCCTCGGATAACCGCATAAATCGGATCTCCGTCAGCGATGGCTTGGGATAAAGGCTTCAAGACAACGACACCTGCTCCCTCAGCGCGGACATAACCGTTGGCTCGCTCGTCAAAGGTTTTGCAACGCCCATCGGGCGAGAGCATAGATGCCTTAGAAAATCCTATGCTTATTTCTGGTTTGAGCAGGGCATTTACGCCGCCTGCTATTGCCAGCACCGACTCTCCATTCCAGATACTTTGACAAGCCAGATGGACAGCAACCAGTCCCGAGGAGCAGGCAGTGTCAATAGCCATACTCGGGCCTTTGAGGTTCAAAATATAGGAGATGCGGTTGGCTGTGACACAGTAAACGCCGCCTAAATTTGTGTAAGCGTTAATCGAGTCGCGCTCGCTCGCACTTAATTGAATATCGCAGTAATCGCTGGTTGTTATACCAATAAATACTCCTGTTTTTGAACCAGCAAGATTTTCCGGCACCTGTCCGCCATCTTCCAGCGCCTCCCAAGCTACTTCCAGCAGCAGCCGGTGCTGCGGGTCCATGCTCGATGCCTCTCGCGGAGAAATCCCGAAAAATTCCGCATCAAATTCGTCTATTTTCTCTACAAATCCGCCCCATCGGGTTCTGATTTTGCCCGGTTTAGTCCCCTCTGGGTCATAGAAATTATCCAAGTTCCAGCGGTCGGAGGGCACTTCGGTAATGGCATCTACGCCATCTCGCAGCAGTTTCCAGAAAGCTTCTGGGCTGTTGGCACCGCCAGGGAAGCGACAGCCTATACCGATAATAGCGATTGATTCTTTTTCCGAGGTATAGAGGTTACCTGAGGGATTCTGAGTCATCAAGCACTCCTGATAAGTCGTGAGCGAATCAATTAACGAGATGGGGTCTCCTGAGCGGCTTCCGGGGATGCCGGTGGCCAACAATCATATTTTGTGGCCCATGCCCCGCACTCGCCCTGCGCAGCCGATTGCTTGTCTTTTCTTGTCTGTAAATATCATGCCACAAATGAACCTCTATCTACACGCCATTTTGATTGGCATTTTTTATCAAAAAAAAAACACACATAAGTTTATTTTATGAACAAGTGCGTACATAAACCCGCGCTATGCTCCGTGAGCAATCCCCCCAAATCCCCATAAAAAAAGCGGGCTTTGACAGTGCCCCCTGGGGAACTAAAAAGAGCAAGCCTTTTGAAGGGAGGCTGGGGGTATTTGAATAATAAAGTTTTCGGGCCCACCAACTCGGGTTAGCTATATTTCAGGCACCGGCACCACCATCTGTTTGGCCATCCATTCAACTGCACGGCTTCCATCTTGCTCGGAGCTAGAAGCTTACCAGCAGCGACGCCCTGTAGACTGGGCCTTCTTTGCAGCGGCTAATAGCCGCGCCGGTGCTGGAAGTAGTGGCATTTTTGAGTGGGAAACTCCCACAAGCGCCCAATTGGCCATCAGATAGGCCGGCATACTGTAACTTTAGGTACAAAAAAGCTTGATTTTTTGCAGCCAAAGTGGTTAAATGCAATCCGGGACAATCTGCGTCTCGGAGAACGCCCAAACGGGATGGCTCCCAGTCTCGCTCAAGTCTCACCGGCTTTCCCCCAGTGCCGGCTGGCTCCACCATCCCCCACGCCACCGCCTGACTGGCAACAATAGGAAGTGAAATGCCCAATTGCTAGCTAAAACGCGGCGTCAAGCGGAAGAAATCGCCGAGACTGTCCGGAATTTGGCGCCAACCCAAACCCAGCTGATTCAGAGC
>CAZJNL010000085.1:0-10335 GCA_964546515.1 uncultured Oscillatoria sp. | reverse complement strand
ATGCCTGTCCAGAATAAGGGACGCCGGTGCAGCGGCTTCTCCCGCAGACTCGATCCCACAGCCACCAAAACTGGCTTCATGGGTTCGAGTTTCGCCTCCAGCTTGTCGATCGCTTCGCCTACGCCTTTGGCGGAACCCCAACGCATGGCCCCTACCCTGTTTCCTTTGGCAGATAACTCAGGAGTAGTTTCCGGGTCTGGTTCTGAACCCTCTTGCTCCTCAGGCAGAAAATAGTACTCAGGAGTGTTTCTCGGGTATGGTTCAGGAGAGCTTTGCTCTGGATCCCGAACATCTTGCGCCCGCTCCTCTAGCTGAGCTTGCTCTTCTGCCTCAATAGGAGGGGCATATTCATAAAATTGAATCGGCTCATAATCCTTGCCCGAAGTCAATGATATATGCTTGAGCTTTGAGAGAAACTTTGACACAGCAGATCCTCAATCACACCAGCAGATGATCCAGGGCTGGGGAGCCCTTGGCTTGAGCCACTGGAAGGATACATCAACAATATCCTTCCCGCAACCGTGAAGCCGGAACTATCTACAGTCGCCTTTCACAGCTACTAAAAAGTTGGACAATTGCAGACATTACCGGACAATCGCCTCCTGACTTCCTAGTTTCGTAAAGCGTCAGGCCCGCAAGGGATTGACCTTTACTGGCTGTGCGCCGCGACAGCCACTACCCTTGTCAAACTGCAAGCAGTTATTCCCGAATCCTTTTCCGAGCGTGTTGTACGCACCGTTGAGAGCGGCATTGATCGCCATTCCGTTGGCGGAGCGGAATAACCCTCGCTTCACTCTCTTACCCAGATAAGAGTCATGTTTATGGACTGACTCCAGGTCTAAAAAACTGCACTTGCTGGGGCAGGATTCTTCGGTGAAAACCACCTCGTTCCCAGCCAATTGAGCTAGGTAAGCTAGCATATTTACCAAGCTGCGTTGAGGGATATTGGTGAAGTTTTGGTTATTCACCTTACCTCTCGAAATCTCAGTTTTCCATCCCTCGTTATCGCCGATAACCAGCTTGCCAATCTTATGGGCCACTAATCTATCGCTCCTGTGCCTAGTAGCTTGATGCAAGAAATTCCTGACCTGTTGGGAGCGCTTGTGAGTTAAATCTCGAAGCTGTCGGCTCCACTTTCTATTTTTGGGCAATCTGGATTGGAGAGAAGCCTCCCGTTTGTTATAATATTGATTTAGGGCTTTCAGGGGCCTGCCATTAATAAGGAAAGGTTTAAAACCCGCTTTATTGGAAGCAACCGCTGCCAGATTGCCCAATCCTAAATCAATTCCTGCTATCCATTCAGGGTGTAAATCGCCTGCGGTCGTTTCCGGCTTCTCGTCAACCACCTCTATTACATAGCAACCGCATTTCGGGACTGGACGCACCTCATTGATGGCGGTAGCCTGAGTCGGGAATAACAGCCCAGATTGAGACGGTGAACACAGTCCTTTTTTAAAAACACCTCGCCCCACAGCTGGGCAATCATAAGTGACTGTATTGCGCCCCTTTGTTTTATCTTTGTAACGGGGAATCCTCGGGGGTTTTTTGAACTTCTCAGGATGTTCCCGGGAGAACTCAATAGCAGCCAAGTAAGACTTCCAAGCCTTATCTACTTGTTTGATTCCTCGATTGCTAACTTTCCGAGGCAGTGCTTTGTATGCGTCAGACTCTTTGACTGAATCGTAAATTTCTTTAAGGCTTAAAGCTTTTCCGACAGCCAATAAATGTTGGCAGGCGCAAGAATTGGCCTGATTAAATATGTTTTTAGAGCGGAAAGCCAAATCATCACAAGTCTTCCCGTCCCGATGGCTGATATTGATAACTCGCTGTTCAACTGCCAGCACGCTTTATCACCTCCCTTTTTGTTTTTTCTACTTTACCCTATCAAAACTGGTGTGCAGTAGCGCGGTCGCTCCATAAAACTTTACAAAATAGCGAGCGCCGACCCGGGTATAGGGCCAGCACAGACTGCTGTACGGAGCGCTGTGTTTAGATGTCGAGGAAATTCGAGTCTTGTCCCAGAAACTAGAGTGGGATTCCGGAAAAGTTCTCCCAGACGGTAGCACACCACCATATACCCCGACTCGAAGTTCGTTCTATTTTAGTGCTTGGGAGCGCCATTTGCACCCTTGGCGAGCGAGTTTAGTTTTATATTTTATATGATGTTCTGTCATTTGGCCAGAATTAATTTTTTTTCCTTTGCCCCAACCCCTTCAGGGGCCTGAACGCCACCCTCAACCCTCGAAATCCCGCTCGCTGGACAATCTACCGGACGTGATATGAGATTTTAGAGTGGCGACCGGCCCCTGAATCCAGGCCGGTCGCCATTTTAATCTAAAATAGGTTATACGCCAGCATGCCCCAAGGCTAAACCGGCTACCAGCATGCCCAAAACCAGAAAAGGCTGGGCGCTCGCCTGATATTTGACATCATTTTCCAGGGGATTGCGCAGGAAATACATGTCCTGGAAGGTAATTTGAGGGATAACCAGCAGCAGCAGAATCACGGCGTACAGGTTCTGGTGAATGGCGATCAAGTAAGCGGCAATCCCGGCTTGAAACAGGTCAATCATCAGCACGCAGATCCAAGCAGCTGTGCCAATGCCAAACATCACCGGCAAGGATTTCAAGCCCAGCTTTCGGTCGCCTTCGACACTTTTGAAGTCATTGACCACAGCAATCCCCAACCCAGCCAAGCTGTAAAACAGGGTCAGCACCACTATAGTTGCATTGAGCTGGCCAAACAGGGCATGGCCGGCCCACCAAGGCAGGGCGATATAGCTGGAACCGAGGGCGTAATTCCCCAGCCAGCCGTTTTTCTTGAGCTTCAGGGGTTCGGCAGAGTAAATGTAAGACAGGAAAGACCCGCCTGTGGCCAACACCGTAAGGATGGGGAATTCATGGCCGGCCCATCTGTCCAATCCGTAAGCCAAGCCAATCCCCCCCAACAGCAGCACCAGAATTTGGGTCACAACCTGGGGAATTGAGATGGCACCGGACGGAATTGGGCGGTAAGGCTCGTTGATGGCGTCGATTTCGCGATCGTAGAAATCGTTGAGGGTTTGGGTGTAGCCGGCCAGCAATGGGCCAGACATCAGCATGCAGGCAGCTGCCTTCAGCACATTTTCCACTGTCCAGGTGTACTCCCCAGAGGAGGCTGCGCCGCAGACGACGCCCCAAATCAGGGGAATCCAGGTGATGGGTTTCATCAGCTGCAGGCGGATTTTCCAGATGTTGGTTTCTCCACCGGCAGCTCCTTTCATGCCAAGCAGCTGCCTAGTCTTGCCGCTGCGGTTTGTCTCGGTGGCAGCTGCGCCTGCTGTCGGTTCAACTGGATTTGGGGAAGAAGTCGGAGAATTAGACATATTTCAAAATGAGTTGTCAGCTGTCAGCTGTCAATTGTCCCCAGTCCGGAAAGTTTTTGACATACATGACCGGTGAGCTACACTACGCGAACGAAACGATCAGGTACTGATTTTGAAACTTGGCTCCCTTAACGGGTTTGCCGCTCAATTCCTTTGGCAGCAGGATATTGCGCCGCTGGTCGCCCGCTTCTATGGTAACTTCCGGGCCGTATTGCGTCAGTTTAACCTGCTTTTTGTCAAATCCGGGCAGAAACAGACTGACTTGGCGTTGGGCGACATCAATGACGATCGGTCTGGGAGCCTGAGCGGCTTTGCTGAAATCTGGCAGAGCGTCCATCAGCGGCTGCCAGTCGCTGCCGGTGCGTCCGGGAACCGCGATCACCGGCAGGGGTGCCAGTTCGGAGGTGACGGTGGCTTCGACGCTGGCTTCGCGCTCGTAAGTGGTGTAAAGCTCTTGCATGCTGGGAGCCAGTTCTGCTGCAGCTGTGTCCGTCAAAATCGCCTGATTGAGGATTGCGCCCCCAACGGTGAGGCCCACTTGCTGGGCGCTGCCCCAGAGGTAGCGGGCGGTGGCCACGGCCACTGGGTTGCCGGTGGTCACTAAATAGGCAGCCACGCGGTTGGGGTTGGCAATGGCATCCTTCCACTTATCCAGCAGCTGGGTAAATTCTCGCGGCGGCTGGCCAAAGTTATCAGCCGGCCAATCGACATTGAGAACGGCGCTGGTCACCGGCTGCACGAATGGGGACAGGGTTTTGCCGAGGTCGGAATCGGCAAACACCTGACGGAAGCGGCGGATATACCAGCTGAGAATTTCCGGTGCCCCCAGCATCCGCAAGGTGTTTTGGTCGCCGCTGCCGTCGCAAACAATCGCGTCATACTGGCCACTGACGTCATACTCGCGGATGGCATTCATGATTAAGGCTGTTTCCATCCCCGGCACGACCCCCAGCTCTTGGCCGTAAACGGCCTTAAAAAAGGGCGTGCGGACGTATTGAGCTTCTAGTTTTTTGATTTCTTCCCAGCCGCGCTCCAGCAACACAGCTATCTGAAACTGCACTGCTTTCAGGTTGGGAGCAATCTCTTGCGGATCTGGCCCGAGGGTTGCCCCCAGCATTAGGCCCAGGCCAGGGCCGGGGTCAGAGCTTGCTAGCAGCACTCGCTGTCCAGAACGAGCCAGCCGTTTGGCAGCTGCGATCGCTATTGTGGTGCGGCCTGTGCCGCCTTTGCCCAAAAACGTTAAAATCAGAGCCATTTTTGTTCCCGACGCCCAGATCGTCCAACTTGTCCGACGTGCGGCTGTGGAAATATAAGTTTTCCTTATGTTAGCGGGCAGCCCCGCACCTGTGCCACACCCGCAACCGTACCTGTGCTGTTTGCTGTCTGCTGTCAGCTGTCAGTTATGTTTGACCAATGTTCGGTGACTACCCCACCGGTTCGAGTTCGTCTTCAAAGAACCAGGTGCAAAAGCTGTCATCAAACTTGACAAATAAACCAATGCCGTTGCCATCGACCACTTTGAATTGCTCAATGGTGCCGACTGGATTCTGTTTGATTTTGTTGATTATGTTTGCAGGCAGCTGGTCCCTGAGGCGGCGCACTCTGACTTTTTGACCTATTTCCATGTTGATATTCCCGCTGGATACTCCCGTCACAGATATGATAGCTGGCGGTGAGAGGAAAGCGGGGCGGGGTGTGTCGCTTTCCTGTGGACAAATTTTTGCCCGCTGTTTGGGGGCTTTACAGTCTGGAACGGAGCCGAAGCCTGTAAGGCGGGCAAGCGGGCGATAAGGTGAGCCTGTAGGGCAGGCATGTTGCTTTTTTTAGGGACAGGCCGAACGCAGCCCTGCGTTGGGACAGGCCGAACGCAGCCCTGAGTTGGGTGGGATTTACAGACCAATCCAAAGTTTATCAGCGGACGCTCACGCATTCCCATCCAGAAATTTTCAGTCTTGCAGCAGGACGGTTATACAGTGGGAGTGGGGGCTTGGGACTTGGGAACCAGAAGGGGGTGAGGGGGAGATTGCCTGGGGCTGTCTCCCTCTCGCTTTGTCTGGCTCTCCCCCCAGGGACGACCCAAGCTCCCTGTCACTCAGTCGCACGCAAAGGAATTGCTATGCTGGCCAAACGAATTTTGCCCTGTCTGGATGTTAAAGCCGGTCGGGTGGTTAAAGGGGTGAATTTTGTCAATCTTAAGGATGCCGGCGATCCGGTGGAACTGGCTCAGGTTTATAACGATGCCGGTGCCGATGAGTTGGTGTTTCTGGACATTACGGCGACCCATGAGGACAGGGACATCATCTTTGATGTGGTGTACCGCACCGCTGAGCGGGTGTTTATCCCTCTGACGGTTGGCGGCGGTATACAAAACTTAGAAATTATTAAAAGATTGTTACGAGCCGGTGCGGATAAAGTGAGCGTCAATTCCGCTGCAGTGCGCGATCCTGAGTTCATTAACAGGGCAAGTGAGCGCTTTGGCAGTCAGTGTATTGTGGTTGCTATAGATGCCCGCCGCCGGTCATATCGGGCCAACCCGGGCTGGGATGTGTACGTCAGGGGGGGACGGGAAAATACCGGCATTGATGCGGTGGAGTGGGCGAAAGAAGCGGAGCGGCGCGGTGCCGGCGAACTGCTGGTGACGAGTATGGACGCCGATGGCACGCAAGCTGGGTATGACTTGGAGTTAACCCGCACTATTGCTGAACAGGTGCAGATTCCTGTGATTGCCTCGGGAGGTGCTGGGAACTGCCATCACATTTACGAGGCGCTGAGTGCCGGTAAGGCGGAAGCGGCTCTCCTAGCCTCTTTGCTGCACTACGGACAGTTGAGCGTGGCTGAAATTAAGGACTATTTAGCGGCGCACCAAGTCCCGGTGCGGTTGCTGTAAGCAGTGGGGACTGGGGGCTGGGGACTGGCCACTAGCGACTGGCGGCGCATCCCTAACCCAAATTGGTGGCAGTTTCTGATGCAAGTGTTACAATATGTCAAGATTTGAATAGTTAAATTATGTAAAGTGATGTTCATAATTCTGATTATTGTGATCGCCTTGGTGGCCTGGTCGCTGCACCTGATGCAGGAGGCGGTGGAAAACCGCGAGTTCGCTTTAATGCTGGCCGGCACGCTGGTGGCCACTGCAGCCGCTGCTATGGTAGGGGTTTATTTTCTGATGGGGGGCTATGTGGGCTATGTGACGGAAATGTCCCAGCAGTCCTATTTGCCTTATGAGCCGGTGGATGCGGAATACCTGAGCTGGGTTTCGCAGCGGGATGGGATGTTGGAGGCGGGGGCACGGTTGACCGGCAGGGAGATTGGCCAGCAAACGGCGTTCTAGGGAGGAGGCCGGTTGGCGGGAAGGTAGCGCAGGTAAGGGTTCTGGCAGCTGGAACCGGCACGCGGGATGTGGCGGTGCTGCCTGAAAAAAAATTTTTTGAAAAAATGCTTGACAAGTGGGGGAGGGTTGAGTAATGATAATGAAGTGCGGCAAGGGGCTATAGCTCAGTTGGTAGAGCGCTTCAATGGCATTGAAGAAGTCAGCGGTTCGAATCCGCTTAGCTCCATAAAAGGTCAACCACAAGGGTTGCCCCTACACCCTGCTGGGGTGTCTGGCTGTTAGAGGCTGGACACCCTTTTTTATGGGATTGCCGGTGGTGCCGGTGGGTCACGGGTGCCGGTGGGTGAGGGGTGCCGGTGGGTGAAGGGGTGCCGGTGGGGTGGGGTGCCGGTGGGGTGGGGTGCCGGCTCTTGGCTGGTAAACTGAAGTAGTAGGGTGATAGAGCAATGGACAAACAGCATGAATTTAAAGGCGAATTTGGGAAGCTAGTAGAAGAATGCCAATTTAAGAAAGGCGAATTTGAAGAACTTAAGAACTTGTAGATTGGTGCGTTTTGACAGTAGATACCCGCAAGGGTCACTCATTATTTTTGCTTGACCCATTTGGCTGGACTGACGTCTCCATGAGCAGCATTAGAAAAATAAACTCTCTGAAAGGCTCGGAGATTTTATACACCTATATGATTAATGACATCAAGAGATTTGTTCTTGGAAAGCCCGGGGAAGATAGAACTACATTAAACAGGGTTCTTGAAGCCGATGGTTACTATG
The DNA here is from genome assembly GCA_964546515.1 of uncultured Oscillatoria sp. Taxonomy (GTDB): domain Bacteria; phylum Cyanobacteriota; class Cyanobacteriia; order Cyanobacteriales; family Oscillatoriaceae; genus Oscillatoria. The sequence goes on along the minus strand of CAZJNL010000085.1, from coordinate 2,870 downwards.
ATTCAGTCAATTTTAAATAATTGGATAAACGGGTACAGCAACTTTTTCTGAGAAATCAGTCTCTAACATTGTTCAGAGATAGAGGAAATGCCCGCTACGCCTATACATTTTCTATCATTTCTAATGGGCGCACACAGGTTCGATATTATCTCGTACATTTATCTGGACATTTAACCGCTTTGCAGGTTATGAAAGACACTTTATGGAAATACAACAACCTCGATTACTTATATCATTTTGAAGTGTATGGTTTGGGGTTCAGGACTGTGGATTTTTATGAAAAAACTCCCGAATTAGAGTTTGACATAAGGGGCACTAATGACAGCCATAAAGAGTGCGTGACAAGGTTGGACAGGCAGTTAAGGGAGCTGATTTTTACAAAGGAAGATGGTTTATATTTTCGTCAAATTTGCGAGATAACCATGCAAGAGAACCCAGCGAGCAAGGAGCATTATATCAGTTATATCAACCGGCTCAGGGAGGACAAATAAATTGAAGTTATCAGAAAGGACGAGAAAGTCAAAAGCCAAAAAATTGAATTGCAAAATAACGATATAATTAGAATTACAGGCGTCAAGCAAATTTCCTTGTTTCCCAGCTTTTAGAAGCGCCAGTTCTAAAAGAAAGAGCTAAGCCATAACGGAAAGCGCAACCCAAGTCAAAAAATATCGGGTAATATCTTCTATGTCTCTTGTCAAAGGCACCGAGAAAATTTCTAGCCCACTCCAGCAGAGTGCGCTGAACAAGAAAGGACTGTGTGACTATGTAATCAATGTAGCATCGGGTTGCCTGCACGGGTGTACCTTCTGCTATGTGCCTTCAACCCCTGCAATTCGGACAAGACAAGCCGAGCTGCGGGCAAAAGGAGTCAGCGATCCTCAGATGGACTGGGGACAGTATCTCTTTGTGCGTGAGGAAATACCTGAGCAGCTAGAGAAAACCCTAAGCCGTAAGAAGTCTTGGTACAAAACACCGTCTGGTCAAGGTGTAGTTCTGCTCTGTTCTGGCACTGATCCCTACCAAAACAAGCAGACGGCGAGCATTACTCGTGGGGCTGTTCAGGTTTTATCCAATTATAACAAAAGAGTCAGAATTCTGACTCGTAGCCCGTTGTGGGTGAATGACCTAGATGTTCTCAATCGTTCCAACGTGACAGTAGGCATGAGCCTGCCATACCTAGATGATGAACTCAGTCGCCAGATTGAACCTCAAGCACCTTTACCTTCTAAGCGCTATGAAGCTTTGCTGGAAGGTCATCAAGCTGGGTGCCGATTGTATGTTGCAGTTGCTCCTACTCCTCCCACTATGACTTTAGATGATTTCAAAAGGCATCTGGAAAAAATCCTGTATGTCAATCCAGAGGTAATCTTTTGGGAACCCATCAATGCTCGTGGGACGAATGGCAAACGAATGGTAGCAGCCGGTTTGGATTTTGCCAGTTCCGTTATGAGTAAAAACTCGTGGGCGGAATGCTTTCTCAAACAGTGGGAAGATATTGAAACAGCGGCGAGAGAGTTGGGATGTTATGACCGGCTTCATATTTGGCCAGACCCTGAATTGAGAGGGTATGTTGATGAAGCAAAGGTAGAGCACTGGTTGTATAAGCAGACAGTTGAAAAGTGGAAAGTCTAACAGCCCACAGACTAAGGTGAACTCCACTCAAGCTATTTGTAAGAAAAACACCGGCACCCCCCACCCCCGCTAACCCCACCTAAAACTGTTCTTGTGGGGTTCACCGGCATCACCTTATAATTCCCCGTGCCGGTTCAACCGCACAACCGGCACCCCATCTCCCCAAACATAGCTACCGCTAGATTGAGGAATCGAGCTATTGTTCCGATTCAGAAACTAGCCCTATAATTAAAGTATAGCGCAGAGAGGAGCAACCATGACACAAATTCTAATACAAGACCTCGACCCGACTGTCGCCGACAAGCTAAAAATTCGCGCCGGCAAGCACGGGCGCTCACTGGAAGCAGAGGTGAAAGCGATTCTGGAAGCGGCGGCGGAAGCTGAGGCTGTCGAGAAGGCAACCACAAGGTTGGAAGCCAGGAAGCTCATAGAGGAGGGGCGTCAGAAATATGCCGGTCGCACCTTCAGTGATAGTGTGGAACTTTTGCGGGAGGATAGAAACCGTTGACTCTGTTTGTCGCAGATGTTCGAGTTCCGCATTTCTTCTTCCCCAACATTAACAATATTCTGTGGCAGCGATTTCGGCGCGGTGAAACAGCCCAATTAAACGAGAAAGCCGGCTTCTCTAAAAAACCGGCTTTCTTCACCCCAACTCTGGACTCCCAACACCGGCACGCCAACTACACATCCTCAACCTCAAGCTGAGCCACCGTAACCGCATCAACCGCAAACACAAAAACTAGCGGCATTGGACACCTAAGCAAAACGCTCAAAATTACACCTATCACTGTCGCAACAGCTGCTGACACCGACCACCACTTTTCCTGCGGACTTAACCCTTTTTGCGCCTTAATCAATTTGAGCGTTTTACCCGGAATTGGCTCCGGCATCACCGCCCCTGGCGGGAACGCCCAGTAGTTATTGTAACGCTCTCTAATCAAATCCGTCCAGCCATTTTCTTGACACCATTCAGCTACCCACTCATCACGGTAATGATTCATATTCATGCTGCTACTCAGACAATCCTAGTTGTTTTAATAAATGAAAATTAGACCTTCAGGAATTCCTGACAGCTCAGCCAAATCAGCCTTTCATGCAACAAATTGTAAAAGCTCGTAAAGGCTTGTAACGAAAGACCGGCGGCTGCAAAGCACCGCCACCTTTCATTGAAAAGACTAGCAGAAGCTGGAGCAACAGAAAAGAAAAAGATAAGAAACTTTACCAAAACCAATCAGCCG
>CAZJNL010000084.1:0-10354 GCA_964546515.1 uncultured Oscillatoria sp. | reverse complement strand
ACTTGTTGATTTCACCGTTATATCTAGAGTATCTGGGTTTCTGTCCGCCAGTACCGGCCCTACCCACCATGACCCCCGCCCGCCAACACCATTATCTGGCCCTACCCCCCTGATTCCCCCCTGACTGGGAGGACGACCGAGGACTGAGAGCTTCACTGACGCGCGGGACAAGCGCTCTCGCGCTTTGCCGTGCCGGCCCGGAGCCGCCCTGCCGCCTGATATGGATAAACTTTTTGCTTCGCAAGCAGGTTAGAATGCAAAGTGGTTTCTTTAAACAGCTAAAGGAAAATAGGGATATCGAAAAGTGGGCAGAGTCATTGCAGGCGCGATTTTTGTACTGGACGACAACATTGATACCGATCAAATCATCCCAGCAGAATACCTCACCCTAGTTCCCTCCAAGCCGGACGAGTACGAAAAACTGGGAAGCTACGCCCTAGTCGGTTTGCCAGACCGCTACGGCAAGTTTGTCGGTGCCGGCGAAATCAAGACCCACTACCCCATTATTGTGGCAGGGGAAAACTTCGGCTGCGGTTCCTCGCGGGAACACGCACCGATTGCCTTGGGGGCGTCGGGCGTACAGGCAGTTGTCGCCCAGTCTTACGCCCGCATCTTTTTCCGCAACTGCGCCGCCACCGGCGAGCTGTACCCCTGCGAATCAGTCGAGCGGCTGTGCGACCAGTTCGCAACCGGTCAAGATGTTACCATCGATCTGGAAAAAAATCAACTGATCAATCACAGCCTCGGCAAGACCTATGACCTCAAGCCCCTGGGAGAAGTGGGGCCGGTGATTGATGCCGGTGGCATTTTTGCCTACGCCCGCCAGACCGGCATGATTGCCAGCGCCAGTCCATCCTGATCGGCTTTGCAAGGCACAATAACTGCAATCTCACCGCTGCACTCGTGGGCCCGCCCTGCAGGGGATCGCAGGGGTGTGGCTCCCCACACTTCTACCTATTGCGCGGATACCCGCCGAGCCGCACCGTTAAGCACTGTCCCTGTTCTTGGCTGATACTCAGGCACGAGATGCTGCAGCTCTGTCCGGATGCCGTCACCGTCGCCTCTGCGAGCTTGTGCGAACAGCGCCTCCAAGCGGGGCTGCAAAAATTCCCAGCGGATTTTAGACTCATGGGCGCAGAAAATCTTGGGATGCTTGGTCGGTCTGCCCTTGGCGCTGTCAATTAGCAATTCTTCATGAATCTTTTCTCCAGGGCGCAAGCCGGTGATTTGAATCTGAACATCTTGCCCGGGTTCCAAACCGCTCAGGTGAATCATCTGCACCGCCAGATCGTAAATCCGCACCGGCTCGCCCATATCCAACAAGAAAACTTCCCCCCCTTTGGCCATTGCTCCCGCCTGAATCACCAAGGAAGCGGCTTCCGGGATGGACATGAAATAGCGAGTCATGTCCGGATGGGTGAGCGTAATCGGCTTGCCCTCCGCAATCTGTTTGCGGAAGCGGGGGACAACGGAACCGCTGCTGTCGAGGACATTGCCAAATCGAACCATTGTGAAGCAGGTGGTGGTTTTTGGCCGGTCGGCTAGCGCCTGCAAGATCAGTTCCGCCACCCGTTTCGTTGCTCCCATGACATTGGTGGGGCGAACTGCCTTATCCGTGGAAATCAAGACAAATTTGCTAACGCCGCACTCCATTGCGCAGCGGGCTGCGGTCATTGTACCTAAAATGTTATTCCAAACACCCTGAGGGGGATTGGCTTCTACCAAGGGCACATGCTTGTAAGCAGCGGCGTGATACACCGTATCTACTTGATAGTTGCTCAAGACGGCCATCAGTCCGGCTGAATCGGTCACAGACCCCAAACAGGCCACCGTATTAAGCGTTGGGTGGGTTTCAGCCAATTCCATGTCAATGCTGTAGAGGGCAAACTCACTGAGTTCGTAAAGCACCAGGCATTTGGGCTGCTGTAAAGCTATCTGGCGGCACAACTCAGACCCAATCGAGCCGCCCGCGCCGGTCACCAGGACGGATTTATCCGTTACATTCATCCGGAGTAATTCTAGATTCGGCGCAACTTCTTCGCGACCGAGAAGGTCGGCAATATCAATGTTGCGAATTTTACTAATGGAGACTTTGCCTGATAAAATCTCGCCAATGGTGGGAACGGTCTTCACCGCCACGGATAAGGGCTGCAAGCGCTGCAATATCTGAAGTCGGGTTTTGCCGTCTGCAGAGGGCATGGCCAAGAGGATGGTGTCAAAAGGCTTTTTTACTCGGAGTTTGGGTAAATCAGCCGGGGAGTAAACCGTGAGTCCGTGAACGACTTGATGGTGAAGAGAGGGACTGTCATCCACAAAGGCGACCAAGCGATACGCCGGGTTAGTCGCCAGCGATTGAGCCAGTTGAGAGCCGGTCGATCCCGCACCGTAGATCACCACTCGCTCCGCAAACCGACCGTGACGGGCATAAGAAGTCACCTCGTAAACTAGCCAGCGCAGAGAAACCCGCACGCCCACCACGAACAGCAGGGTCAGCAGAGCGTCGATGGCCAGAACTGAGCGAGGCAGTGGCCAGGATTCAAGCAAATAAGCAATAATTACCAGCAGGCCCGAGCTGATCCCGACTGCTTTGAGGACAGAAGTCAGCAAAAACTCCAAGCCCGTATAGCGCAGAATGGAGCGGTACAGCCCCAGAGCGCCAAAGCAGATGAGTTTAATGCCAATCAGTATGGCAATTAACCAGGCATACTGATAGATTTCTGGAATGGGGCTGAGGGAACTAAAGCGGAGTAGCAGCGCACAATAGATGGCCAGCAACAGCAATACAGCATCGATGGCCATCAGTATATAGCGCTTTTGCCGTCTGGATAGAGAGTAAGCAGCCGTCTCCAGTACAGCTTCCAGAGATTTGATTAGCCAGTTCACGGGGACTCTACAAGTTGCTATGATTTAAGTCGTATTTGTAAAGATTTGCATAGAATCTAGTCCCATGTTGCTGAAATCCACAACTCGCCACATTCACATATTTGCCGCCGACGTTGAGAACAGCGAACTCGTTCCCAACGATCGGGTATTAACCTTGGACGTAGATCCAGACAATGAACTGAACTGGAATCCAGACGCCCTGCAGCAGGTGTACCGCAAATTTGAGGAGCTGGTTGAGTCCAGCAGTGGGGCTGACTTGACAGAATATAACATCCGCCGCATTGGTTCGGATTTGGAGCATTTTGTGCGCTCGCTCCTCCAAAGTGGCCAAATCAGTTACAACCTTAACAGCCGGGTGCTCAACTACAGCATGGGACTCCCTCAGGTAGTTTCCCCAGACAGCCCGTAAGCTTTTATGCAACTAATCTGCATATATTCAAATTGATGTGCCCCAGCTGGCAGCCATTGCGACCGACAGCAGTTGAGAGACATTATCTCATAATTTATTGATTCTTGCAACCGGCAAGCCAAATGAACCTGGAGATCCGTCTGCGGCCAAATAGGCAAATTAAATGAATAAAATCTGAGTGCGGCCCTTCAGACCTTTGGGCCAGAAGGCAGTCTTGGGGCTGTTGGCACAGCCTCAGTAGGGGCGAGTTGCCGAAAGCCCCTGCAGCTGCCGGTTATTGCGCCCTCTGTAGAGCTACTCATATCACGTTCGGTTGATTAACCGCAATTAGGAGCAGGGCAATGGGGATTAGTAATGCGAGCCTGCGTAAGCGTTGCGCCCCCGCAGGGGGAGCGTGCCCAATGCCCAATGCCCCATCGCCCACTGCCCAATGCCCCAACTCAGAGATATTATGGGTATTCAACCGAACTTGAGATCACAGGTGCCGCCGGCTAGAAGGTCTTCGCTTTCGGCACCGGCTTGCTTGTGACGCTTTTGCTGGCGCTGCAAAAACTGTTTGTGGGCGATTTGACGATTCGCCATGAAGCGACTCCAAAAACCAGGGAGAAACCGATCCATCGTCTCAGAGAAAACCCAAGCGTTAAGACTCTTGATCATCAATTTATCTTCACGTCCTGAGACTGGTTGAGCGCTGCAACGCATTGCGAAATCTCCCGCTTATCGGGCCATTCTGGCTCTACAGCCGGTGGGTTGGGGAACGAGTCGAATTGAGGGGTGGGCATGGCGATTGCTGACCTCGGTAGATGCTGGGCTGCCGGTGGCTGGCATATGAGAGGGCTTTGGCTGTCAATAACTGCGAACATTTTCAGTAACAGCCTCACACCCCCCACTCCCAAAGCGCTCCCTGTCTGAACCAGGGGGGTATAAGAGAAATGTGGGCTGCGGTTCTAGGACGCCCCCTGAGTGCCAGTGGAGTTCAGGAGTCTTTTAACCGATCGCTCGTCCCACTTTGAGCCTGACAGTCGCGGTTGACAAGCTGGCTCTTGAGGCAAATTTCCAGCCACTTTAACATCCAATCTAGGATCTGGCGTGCCGTTCCTCCCAGCTGGAAGCAGCCTACCGGACAGTTCTAAACAGCAGCTCGGGCAACCCCAAGCCCGGCGTGAAAGTCGGCGGGCTGCTGCGCCACAATAAAGGTAACTGTAGCAATCCGCCCATTACGTCCCATGTCAGATCCCAATCCGCGCTCTTTGTCAGGCACTACAATCGGAATCGGCACTCCCATAAGAATTTGAGAGTCGCACCCAGCTGCCCGCTATTGGCGTCCGCTCACTAAAGCTCCAGCAACTCAGGCTGATAGGCGCGAGGAATCCCCATGCAAAACAATGTGGCAACGATCTACTGCTCTAACCCTACCTGTGAGGCTCCCAATCCAGAGAGCAACAGGTTTTGCCAGAAATGCCGGACACCCTTGCCGGTTCGCTACCTGTGGGCGATAGGCCCAGGGATCGCCGCCTGTAAACCTGGGGAAATATTAGCCGAACGCTACTTGGTCAAGCGTGACCAAATTCTACTCGATACCAAACCCGGACTTCCACCAGCCATGCCCGAGGAAGTTCCGCCGGAACTCGCACCCTATCTCAGACTTTTCCCCTACAGGCTGCACATCCCCCAAGTGTACGGGCAAGTGCCCCGCTCTGGACGCCAGACAAAAGACATCTGGCTGTTAGAGCAGGCTCCCATCGTTGCAGAAACCCCAAAAGCAGTTGCCACCAACCCCAACGCGCCGGTCGCCGCCCAACTGCGGCCCCCACTGGACACCGCCTGGAAAGATGCCACAGCCATGCGCCAGCTGAATTGGCTGTGGCAGATCGCCCAACTCTGGCAGCCGTGCAGCGCCGAAGGCGTCGCCAAGAGCCTCCTGAACCCAAAACTGCTGCGTGCCGAAGGGCAAATCCTCCGACTGCTGGAACTGCAGCTGGATGAAAAACCCCCAACCCTGTCGGATCTCGGGCAGCTGTGGTCGAAATGGGCCAAACAGGCCAAACCCCTGATTGTTCCTTTTCTAGAGAAACTGTCCCAGCTGCTGGTTCACGAAAGGCTGCACCCCGAACAGCTGGTGGATTTCTTAGATGAAGCTCTGGCAGTTTGCGGGCGAACCCAAGAACGCATCTATCAGATTGCCACCCTTAGCGACACCGGCCCAATGCGCCGGCGCAACGAGGACGCCTGCTACCCAGACAGCGGCGCATTCCTGACATTGAAATCGACTTCCGAGGTTCTCACTATTGTTTGCGATGGCATTGGCGGACATGAAGGCGGCAATGTTGCCTCGGCAACAGCGATTGAAACCATCCGGGAGCGTGTCGTAACTCTGCAGTCTCGCCAAGCCGGTTTAAACCCTCAAACCCTGCTCTCGCAATTAGAAGAATCAGCCTGCGCTGCCAATGATGCCATCAGCGATCGCAATAATGACGAACAGCGACAAGGTCGCCAGCGCATGGGCACAACCCTGGTGATGGCTGTCGCCCACGCTCACGAAATCTACATCACCCATGTCGGCGACAGTCGCGCCTACTGGAGCGCAGGCAATGGCTGCTATCAGGTGACGCTCGACGATGATGTGGCGTCTCGCGAGGTGCGCCTCGGCTACGCCCTCTACCGCGATGCCGTGCAGCAGCCGGCAGCCGGCTCCCTAGTTCAAGCTCTGGGAATGGGTGCCTCCGCAATGCTCCACCCCACCGCTCAGCGCTTTGTTGTGGACGAGGACTGCATTTTCCTGCTCTGCTCCGATGGCTTGAGCGACAACGACCGAGTTGAGCAATCCTGGGAAAGCGAAATTCTGCCGGTACTCGACGGCTCAACCAGTCTGGACAAGGCAGCCGCCAGACTGGTTGAGATCGGCAACACCCAAAATGGCCACGACAATGTGACTGTCGCTCTGCTCTACTGTCAGGTCAGGGATAGCAAAAACGCTGAGGTTTCCTTTCAATCCCTGCTCGCTGAACTCGACGCCGTTCCTCCCCCTGCAGCTGGCTCGACTGCCAGTGTTCAGACCGGCGCTACCCTGATTCAGGCTCCCCCTACCCCCTCGTCGCGCGAGCGCACCTTGATGCTGCCCCGCTCTCTCCCCGCCGCCAGCCCCCTGCCTCTCCTGCTGTTAATCGCTGTACTGCTGGTGGGGCTTCCCGTACTGGCCTACTCCTTCATTCCTGAGCTGAAGAAGCAGATCGATCCCCTAATTGGCCTCAGTTCGAGTTCCAGCCCTGAGAGCGCTTCCACCGACTCGCCGCAACCCGCTACCCTATCTGCCAGTTCTTCCCCTGAGCTATCCCTGGCTTTGGGTTCGCTAATAAAGGATTCGGTAATACGGATTTCTAATTATACCACAGAAAACGCTGAAGTCAAGAGTAAACCTCTAGTTTTGCTCAGCAAATCCGGACAGCAAGAAGTGGGGACTGTCCCAGCCGGCAGTATTTTGCGTGTTTTGCAAATCCGCAGCGAAGACGAGACGCTCAACTGGCTAGAGCTGCAGGTCTGCTGGACGCCTGCCGGTGCGGGCCGGCCGGCAGCTGGGCCTGATCAAAAGGATTCTGTGTCTCCCAAGAAGAACAGTCCGGACAAACCGGCACCTGCACCTGTCGGCAAACCCGCTTCCCCAACAGAGCTCCCACCGCCACCCCAAGGCAAGTCTGCTGCCACAACAGAGCTCCCACCGGCATTAGAACCCTCCACCCCGCATCTGCTGGGAGCGGGGGCAATCGGATGGGTGCTAGAAGAGAAGGTTCGCTCAGTGGCTAGCTCAATTCCCGACGCGACACAAGTGCAGTTGGGTGTGTGTTCAGACGCCGGTGCCGGTGGGGTCGCACCGGCAGCAACTCAGCCAGCACCGGCGGAATCGCCCAATTGAGCGCCCGCAACTCAGCCAAGAGTCATTCAGTTTAATTGCACGACTGTGTTCTGTCCGAGTTCCAGCCCTGAGTGTGCCCCAACCTGCAGAGCAATCACAGGCATTGCTCCAGGCTGCCAGTTTTTCTCCTGTCTCATTTTTGGATGTGGGTACATCTAATATGCAATTATACCACAGAAAAAGGTGGCGGCAAGAAACCAAGAAACTTTAATAAATCTGGTTTCTGGATGTTCCGTTTATGTTTGCCGGCATACTTATATCACAAAAAACGCTAAAGTCAAGCGTGACGAATGCAGTGTCGCTCAGCCAACCCGGACAGCAAGAAGTTGTGGGGAGTGTCTGTGCCGGCAGTGTTTTGCTTGTCCGCAGTAAAGACGACACAAGAGGAGCACACTCAACGGGCTGCAGCTGCCGGTGCGGACACCGGCTACCCCCTCACCCCGCGTCTGGTGCAGCAAAGGCAAATCGCATGGGTGCCAGAATCCAAAATTCGCCCTGTGGCTGTCTCGATTCCCGACTCAACACAAGTGCCGGTGGTGTGCTGGCGCACCGGCAGCTTCTCCCCTGTAAGCTAGCAGAACAAATCGTTTATGATTGAGCAGACAATTTCCGACTATAGAATTGTCTAATGCCCAAACGACTGTCAATCGAACCCCACTTGAGCCTGAAAGAGCTAGAGACTCGGTATCGCAAAGCCAAAGACCCGGTGGCCCGCAGCCACTGGCAGATTGTCTGGCTCCTCGCTCAAGGTAAACCGACTCGCGCCGTGGTAGAGGCGACCGGCTACTCTGCCACCTGGGTGCGGAAAATTGCCGGTCGCTACAACCAGTATGGCCCAGATGGGCTAGGAGATAGGCGGCACGAAAATCCAGGTGGTGAGCCGCTGCTGTCCGAACAGCAGCAGGAGGAACTCTTGCAAGCTCTGCAAGGGCTAGCTCCCGATGGCGGGCCCTGGAATAGCCGCAAGGTGGCGGAGTGGATGGCATCCAAGCTCGGGCGTCAGGTGCCCGATCAGCGAGGCTGGGACTACCTGCAGCGCCTGGGTGTTAGCGTCGCCCGCCCGCGCCGCCTTAAAGCGCGTTGAAATGTCTTGGGGTGCTTTGAAATCTGAGAAACCGGGTTTCTTTTGGCTTGACCTCCGACAAATTGGTCAATACCCGCACGAGAAACCCGGTTTCTTCACCTCGATTTAAATACAAGACCTGCGCTTATTGCGCCCGCACAGCCCCTTCGCTCCTCACCTCGCCTCCGTGATCGCACAGCAGCCAATGCCAGCAAATAATCTCTAGTCTGCCGGAAGTCGTTTTGAGACCAATTGGTCTCAAAATTCGTGCGGGGCGCTTACTGTCAAGATCCCCAATTTTGACAATTTTGACACATATTGGTGTCAATATAAATTCAGGGTGCGGCGGGGGGAGGAATTGTCAGCTGAATCAGGGCGACGGGATTTAAAGCCAATTGCCAAGACCGGTGAGCAGGCAGAGCAACAGCGCCTCAGTCCACTCCACCACCGCCCCGTAGGTGTCGCCGGTGTGGCCCCCTAATTTGCGGTTAAACCAGGCACCGGTGAGCACCGCAATCGCACCGCCGCCAGTGGCCATACCGGCAGCCAGCCGCCACCGATCGGGAGCGAGGACAATTTGCAGACCGCTGAGTCCGAGCAGCAACAGCAGTCCGGGAAGCAAATCCAGGGGTGAGCGGGCGGAGGCTTTGTGAATCGCACCAATGCCTGTGGCTTTCAGGTAGGGATAGCGAGCGATGGCCACCAGCTGGCCCCACCGGCCCCAGCCCGCTGCGGCCATAATCGCCAGCCAGCGGTACGCTTCTAAATCGTGCAGGGCGGCTGTTTTCAGCAGCATCAGGGCAACTGCAGCCATCGCTCCAAAAGCGCCGGTGAGGCTGTCTGCCATCACTTCCAGACGCCGGTTGGGGTCAAGCACCGCTAGCCCGTCGGCGGTATCCATCGCGCCGTCAAGGTGAAGTCCGCCGGTGAGGGCAATCCACGCCACCACCACCAAAGCCGACCTCGTTAATACCGGCATGCCGAGCATTTGCAAGCAGGCATCCAAAAGCCCCAAAAGTCCGCCAATCATCACCCCGAGAGCCGGTGCCAGACGGGCAACGCCCCGAAAATCCCTTGTCCAAGCCTCTGGAACCGGCAAACAGGTGTAAAACGCCACCGCCGCCGCCAGGGCTGTCCCAGAGGAGCGCAAAAACTCAAAACCCCTGTCGGTGAACCGCTGATACTCCGCCATATCAATTCTTATTTTTTCCTGTGCTTTGGGAGTGCTAGCCCCCTTAACCTGTGCCAGAATTGTAGCGATAACATCCGTCCCCCTCCCCAAGGCACCCACTGGATGCTGCTGATTGTGCCGTCAGGGAGGATAGAACTCCAGAGGCTTGGTTTCCTATGAATTCCGATAGCGAAGCAGGACGCGACAGTGTCTTTCGCTCAGATGCAAGAGTGCCTGCTCCCTGCATCATCGACACTGGTATCGTCGTCAACAAGCGAGATATGCTGCGGCTGCTGGCCGATTTAGGCAAGGTTCGCTACACCCACACTCAGGATGGCCAACTGCAAAGTCAGGGTGAGGGATATGTGCTGGAAGTTTTTGCCGACCCCATGCGGTCAACCCTCGTGGCTAACCGCGCCCTCTATCTCAATGTCTGCAGTTTTGATTGTTTAGAGCTCAAACAGTCTGACCTGCAGGAGGCTTATTTCGACCTGATTCAGGAAGGTCGCCAACTGCGGCTGATACCGCTGTCGAACCCCCTGCAAGAGCGAGACAGTGGCCAGTTAAATGCGTCCTCTTTGGAAGCCCTGCTCACCCAAGTGCTCTGCGCCAAGTTGGATGCGGAAATTGACGATTTTGGCTCTTTGCCATTCTGAGGGGTGAGGTGGGAAAATTTACATTTCTCCCCTGAAAATAGGAGTACCTAAATGGGGCACCGGGCATCATCGCATCATCGCATGGGATTTTGATGCTGAACGCGCTTGCAGCGGTTTGTTGCCCAATGGGCAACAAATTTTTCAAGGACTGCAGAGATCCGGCGTCTGAGAGAGTGTTTATAAAGAAAAGTGAAGAAGCATGAAACCGGGTTTCTTAGTGGGCCATTACATATCAGTTGACCCAGCAAAAGAAACCCGGTTT
>CAZJNL010000083.1:7330-10366 GCA_964546515.1 uncultured Oscillatoria sp. | reverse complement strand
ACATCTACGTCAAAGGGCGTCCCGCTTCCTACCGGCTGGATTGGAAACTCACACTGGGTGACTATCTCGACGCCAATGAGTTGATGGACAAGGCGCTGTATCCGGGGCGCGATGTTTTGCAAGAAAACCCAATGGAAAGCGACAAGGCTGCCATCAGCCGGCTGAATCGAGCCCAGCGGGATGCCCTCGTCGGTGCTCTCGTCAGCATCTTTAATCCCAATTCCGCACAGAGCAACGAACCCACCCCGGCTCCCGAGCCGGCCTCCGGGCCCTCAACCGCACCGAGGCTGCCGCAACCGCGACAGGGAGACTCTCAGCTGCTCAAACAGCTAAAAATTAAACCTTAAACAAGGGGCGTCAGCCGGCTCCCGTCAAAAGCCCAAGTCAGCCAGAGCCTCTTGCAGGTAGGTGGCCCGTGTTGGTTTTCTGAGGACTTGGCAGCCTCGGCAAAAACCCTAAGAAGCTCTGTTTGTAAAGAAAATCAGATCCCCCCAAGGGGCAGTCTCCGTGTCGGTAGCCGCCCTACCAAGGGGGCTTATCTTCCCCCCCTTTTTTTTTTGATCCCCCCCCCCGCCCCCCTTAAAAAGGGGGGAGCCAGAGGAAGAAATTTAGTTCACGGGGGGCTAGGGGGGGATCAACTCACAAGCCTTGACAGCGCTTAATATTCTCTTTATAAACAGAGCTGCTAATTCACGCCACGCCGCCCAACGTGGGGCGAGAAAAGGTTTAGCGCCTGCTGACCTTGACTCCTAGGGCTTGGCAACTGCTTCAGGAGGCGGCGGCGCAGCACAACACAAGCGTGTCTGAGCTGATTGAAAGATTGGCCCGGTCTGTAACTCAGCAGCCCGAGGCGAACAGCTAAAAGCGCCGGGGCCAGCGGAAAAGGGTTCCCCATCACCTCCCCAACGCTTACTTTATGTATTAATTATGTTTAATCAGTTATTATATAATAATATGTTTTTCACCGGCAGCAGGACAGGCGTCCAGGCTGCGATCGTGCGTAGTACAGGCGAGACGCCTGTCATCGTTTGTAGGACATCCGTCTCGCCTGTCTAGCGTGCGATTACAATTCTAACGTATTTTGTATAAGTAATAATATCGTGTCCGGTGGAATGGTTATTGCACAGTTAGGCGGGAACGCAGACGCAGCGGAGCTCGCAATGCGAGCGTGCTTCATGCCAGATGCCCAGTGCCCAGTGCCCAGTAGCAATTTTCCCGACCGGCAGAGAAAGCGCCAGAAATCGAGAGACAGTTGAGGAGACACCGGCATCGTAGGGGCACCCCTTGTGGGTGATTCCAACCTGAAACACGCCACCTAAATGCCGAGCCGACGGATTTCCCCACGCTCGCAGCGCCTCTAACACCACCTCCCTAGATTTGTTGCCTCAACGGGAGTGATTTCGCCGATTAGGAACTCAGCCAAATTATGCCCACCCTGTATGTCAGCCCAGCCGGCGGTAGCGACTCCGCAGCCGGCACCCAGTCTGCGCCTTTCAAAACCCTCACCAAAGCCCTCAAACAAGCAACAGCCGGCACCACAATTCAGCTGGCTGCTGGCACTTACAGCGCTGCCGGTGGAGAAGTCTTTCCCCTCGCTGTTCCCGCTGGCGTCACCGTTTTAGGCAGCGAAGCCAAAAAAGGCAGCGGCATTTTAATAGAAGGCAGCGGGGAATATATCAGCCCCACCTTCGCCAGCCAAAATATCACAATTCTGCTGGAAAATCAAGCCCAACTGCGGGGCGTTACCGTCACCAACCGCGCCTCTCGCGGCACAGCTGTTTGGGTAGAATCCACAGCCCCGACAATTGCCAACAACACCTTCACCAATAGCGCCCGCGAAGGCGTTTACGCCACAGGCACAGCCCAGCCTACTGTTGTGGATAACGTCTTTCTCCAAAACGCCGGCAATGGCATCACCTTCGTGCGCAACGCCAAAGGCGAAGTGCGCCGTAACGTCTTTAAACAAACGGGTTACGGCATTGCCATTAGCGACAGTGCTGCTCCCCTGATTATTGACAGCCAAATAACCGAAAATCGCACCGGCATTGTTGTCAATGGCGAAGCGCGACCCGTGCTGCGCCGGAATCTCATCGAGAAAAACACCCAAAATGGGCTGACTGTCACGGTTAAAGCCTTACCGGATTTGGGATCTCGCCAAGACGCGGGCGGCAATATCCTGCGGTACAATGGCCAGTACGATTTGGAAAACGCCGACTCAAACCTGCTGGTTTCTGTGGGGAATCAGCTAAATCCAACGCGAGTCAAAGGTGCGGTGGATTTTGTCATCAATGAAGTGCCGGCACCCGCACCGGCACCCGCACCGGCACCCGCACCGGCACCCATACCCGTGCCGGCACCAGCACCCACTCCCACTGCCGCACCGGCACCGACACCCGCACCCAGCCCCACCGGCTTGAAAGACATAGCCGGTCACTGGGCGCAAGCCTTTATCGAAGGCATGGTCAAAAAAGGATTTATCAGTGGCTTTCCCGATGGCACCTACAAGCCAGAAGCCAGCCTCACCCGCGCCCAGTATGCGGCACTGATTGCCAAAACATTCCAGCTGACGCCCAAGAAAGAAACAATCAAATTCAAAGATGTGGCAGCTGATTTTTGGGCGAAATCGGCGATTGAGCAGGCGAGTCAGATGGGTTTTCTCTCCGGGTATCCGGATGGAACCTTTCGCCCGAATAACAACTTAACCCGCGTCCAGGCGATTGTGTCTTTGGTGAGCGGTTTGGGGCTGACCGGCGGCAATCCGAATTCGCTGCAAACGTACATCGACCGAGCCGAGATTCCCAGCTATGCCACTGATGAAGTTGCCACTGCCACTGAAAAGCGCATCGCAGTTAACTATCCCCAGGTGGCGGCGCTCAACCCCATGCGAGATATCACCCGCGCTGAGGTGGCGGCGATTATCTACCAGGCGCTGGTTGCCACAGGCATTGCGCCGGAGATTTCCTCTCCTTATATCGTCAACCCCAATACCACCTTGCCGGTTTTCAACAGCTAGTATCATATCCGGTAGGAACGGTA